>JABFSF010000028.1 GCA_013140755.1 Methylotenera sp.
CCTCATTCACAGTCTCCTCATGGCCATGTAGGCCCTGTCGGACATATTCCTATTAAATAGACAATTGGAAAATTGATGACTAAATTACAGCATGAACTCCTAATGGCTTGCAGCTCATTGAGTCTTGAAATTATATTGGATTATAAATTGGAGCTTCCACTATCAAAAGCGGTTCTTAGCGTAGCTTTTATACCAAATCTAGGCGATGTTAATGGTATTTTGATATTTACAAAATATGACCCAACAATAACAAAGGAGCTTATTGAAAATGGATATGCATACTCTGTACTAGAGGAGTTAAGTTTAGAGAGTGTTTATGATTTGGACTCATATATAGAAATGTTTAAGGATTGGGGTTATAAACCTAAAAAGTATGGTTAATACTATTTGGTACTGGATAAGAGATACTGACAAAACGCCTCAGCACTTACCGTTGCAGAAATTGCTTCGTGCTATCGTGGGAAAGCTCAACGGACAATCATTCGAGTTAAATATTTCTCGCTCTTGTGGATATGGTATGCAGATTCGTGAGTGGGATTTGCAACTTGAGAGTAACGACAAAATACCCGTTATGTTTGATATTTTAGATAAAGTATGCTCTGGAGAGAGTGAGTGGTTTTATTTTTTAGAGGCTGAATGTGTTTCAAAAAACTTAATTGTGTATTTCGGGTTGCATGATAGTTCAGCTTTATATATTGACGCTCCCGAAGAGTTCTCTACGTCAATTGCTCGGTTGTTTATAGATGTAACTGAGCAAATATAGTCCGCGTAGATACCGTCTCTCTCGTCAAGCGATATTTGCATAATTCGCTTGATAAGGCGATTGCGTTTTAAGTACCCCAAAGCACAAATGCACCAATTTACGCATAGCAGCGCCCAAAGCAGACATCTTAGACTTACCTTTCGCAATTAGCCTATCATACAAAGCTTTCACATGCGGGTTATATTGCTTGGCAACAATCGCCGCCATAAACAACACCGCGCGTACCCGTGCAGGCCCTGCTTTTGATAATCTTGCTCGCCCCATTAACGAACTACCCGATTGTCTCTCTACTGGCACTAAACCTAAATACGCCGCCAACTGCTCCGCCGTAGAAAATGGGTGACTGTGCATCACCGCAAGCATTTGCCCACCCACTTTATCACCCACTGCAGGAATACTTTGTAATAAGCGCATGTCGGCTTTTAACTGTGGATTGCCTTTGATGTGGTCATCAATATCCTGTTGTAATTTATTCAGTTGCTCAGTTAAGAATGCAATGCTGTCATTGAGTGATTGTTGCACCAATGTAGATGATTGACTGATATTGGTTTTCTCTTGCCGATTGCGTTCACGCTGCAAATCTTGTGCGATGGCATCACGTCTGGTCAGTAACGCAGTTAAGATACGGGTGGATTCACATTGCAAGTGCACCACGTTTAGCTTTTAAAAAGACCTCATGAGGTGACTGATAATTGAGGCATTTGCGGGGTCTATGATTCAACTTTTTGACCGCTTCTGCAAGTGTTTTTTCAGTTACCAGTTTAAAATCCATGCCTTTAGGGAAATAAAGTCGTAATAAACCATTGGTATTTTCATTGCACCCACGTTGCCATGCCGAGTACGGGTCTGCAAAGTAAATACTTAAGCCTGTTTGTTTTGCAATCGCTTTAAACTGCGCGAACTCTTTACCGTTATCCAAGGTGAGTGTTTTGCGTAAGGCTTTGGGTACTGGCCTGAATGCTTGACAGGTTGCAAGACGCGTCACCATCGCAGTTTTGTTGATGAGTTTTTTCGCAATTAAATAACGGCTTTTTCGTTCCACATGCGTGGTGATATACCCCGTGCCTTTAGCGCCTTCAACCGTATCGCCTTCCCAATCACCAAAACGCTGTTTCAGTGCCACCTCATCTGGCCTAGCATGAATGCTGACGCGCCCTGGCAATAAACCGCGCAAGCTGGCATAACGTGATTGTTTACGTCTTTTTGGATGGCAGCGACGTAAGTTTTTAAATAAAGTACCGCCTGCAACAGCATCACGATAGACCCAGCGGTAAATGCTTTCAATACTGATGCGCATACGCATATCATTGGCGTAATCTAAGGCAAGCTTGGCGGCAATTACATCGGGAGACCACTGTGCTTGTAAGCCGCGTATGACGTAGTCAAGCAAGGGTTGGTGGGCTTGGCGTTTAAAATGACGGGCTTGCTTTCGGCGAGTGAGCGCTTGGTTGTGGGCACCTTCTCCCCAATAAGGCCAATGGGGAAATGCTGGGGCATTGCGCTTCATCTCTCGACTAATGGTAGTGTGAGATCGATGTAATCGACGTGCGATTTCTCGCACACTTAAGCGATAAAGCTTTAAATGATAAATAATATGACGCTCGGCTAAGGTAAGATGCACGTAAGACATAAGGTGGTTTCCTTTAATGTGGTTGGGTCGCACTACCCACATTATCAGATTTCACTCTCATGTCCTTTTATTTAAACCAGTGGTGCACTTTGAATTAGAATCCACCAATCCTAATAGAATTATAGGGGACAGACCACGATTAATTCAGTATGACGGTGTGCAAACTTCAACTTAATTGTGGTCT
Source organism: Methylotenera sp. (assembly GCA_013140755.1). GTDB lineage: Bacteria > Pseudomonadota > Gammaproteobacteria > Burkholderiales > Methylophilaceae > Methylotenera. Next base: position 2,578 of record JABFSF010000028.1, read on the forward strand.
GTCCCCTATTTTCTTGGTGGTCTGTCCCCTATTTTCTTGCACTTAATTTAGCGTGTCCGTCAAATACGGGTTACCTCAGACCCCATTGATTTGTTGCTTGGTTACGATGATTGATAGTTTGGTTCGGCGTATTACACTGCGTTAATACGCCCTATGCGAGCTGACCCCATCGATTTTCTTATAATGGATTCCAAGGTTCTAAGCCATTTGCGACTCGTATCACGTTAATAAATTCATAAAAGTTTTGATAAGGTAATACATGTGCTTTTAATGGAGAATCACCTAAGTCTATAACATAAATTTTTTCAGATCCGTCGCCAGCAAAACAGAACAATTCATCCTCAAGGCTTCCAAATGGGATTAGTTTTTTTAGCCAAGACGCTTGTTTAGCTTCTTCTAGAAATGATTTAATTTCTTTATCCCATAAAAATGCAATGCTACTGCTAAATCCATTTAAATCAAACTCTTCATTATCAAGTTTAATATAATCAATATAGCGCTTAGGATAGTTAAAACCTTCTGGCAATAATTCCTTGGGGCATTTGTACTTGTCTTTTATCTCGTTCAATTGGTAGCTCCTGATTATTTATAAGCTAAACACATTCAAGCCAGTTACTCTAGGGGTAGAATTATAGGGGACAGACCACGATTAATTCAGTATGACGGTGTGCAAACTTCAACTTAATTGTGGTCTGTCCCCTATTTTCTTGGCCCCCTATTTTCTTTGTTGATTTTCAATAAGAATTGCGTCCTACCCATTATGAATTACGCACACTTAATCAATAATAT
>JABFSF010000007.1 GCA_013140755.1 Methylotenera sp.
TTTAGGTGCAGTTGCAGCCGTTGCATACATTGCAGCAGTTCAACTAGGCGACAAAACAGCTGACTTGTTTGCTTGGATGGCTAACCACTTGCCAGGCGGCGAAGATGACGAAACAGGTCAAGTACGTGTTGATGCGCATGGCCTTGTACATTTAGATACTGATGCAACAACTGGTGAAATGAACTTTGGTCAATCACCAACACACAATACGTTAAATCATTCTCTTGGTGGTTCAAGTGTTTACACCAACGCTAACGGTTGGGATAGTTAATTTAGCTAATATAAAAAACCGCCTTTTGGCGGTTTTTTTATATTAGCTTACTTGACCTTTATAGGCACATACAAAGTATTTTCATCTCGTTGCACCAATAACGCCAAGGTTTTACCTTTAGCAAAAGTTGCAAGTTGCTTGTTAAACTGCTCTAAACTTTGCACTTCAGTATTATTTAACCCTAAAATCACATCCCCTCTGCGTACACCAGCTTGCGCGGCTGCACCTTGAGCTTCTGTCACTAATAGCCCATTTTTACCATTGAGCTTTTTCTTTTGCTGTGGCGTGAGCTCTTTCAAAATTAAGCCGATTTTATTGGGCTCAGCTTTGACAGGTGCTTTATTGCTTTGCGCGACCTCATTGGGGTCACTCGGCATTTCCCCTACACTGATATTGAGTGTTTTCTCACTGCCTTTACGCAACACTTCAACGGGCACAGATTTATTTGGCTTAGTTGCTCCAACCGCACGAGGCAAGTCTGCTGAACTCATAATCTGTTTACCATCAAACTTCAGAATCACGTCACCAACTTCTAAATCACCTTTATCTGCTGGACCACCTTTTTCAATCCCTGCGACCAATGCACCATTAGTGTTTTTCATGCCAAATGATTCTGCAAGCTCTTTGGTAATCTCTTGAATAGCAATGCCCAACCAGCCACGGGTGATTTTTCCATTTGATTTTAACTGGTTAGAAATGTCTAAAGCCACATCAATTGGAATACTAAACGACAAGCCCATAGAACCACCGCTACGGCTGTAAATTTGCGAGTTAATACCAACGACTTCACCCGCCAAATTAAATAGTGGTCCGCCCGAGTTACCTGGGTTAATGGCAACATCTGTTTGAATAAAGGGCACAAAATTTTCTTGCGGCAAAGCACGACCTTTTGCGCTTACAATCCCTGCTGTCATAGTGTTTTCTAAGCCAAAGGGTGAGCCAATTGCCGCCACCCACTCCCCTACTTTTAATTTGCTGGGATCACCTGTAGTGACTTTGGGCAAACCTGTTGCCTCAATTTTCACTAAGGCTACATCTGTGCGTTTATCTGCGCCAATAATTTTAGCTTTAAATTCTCGCTTGTCTGATAATTTTACAATCACTTCATCCGCTTCAGAAACCACGTGCGCATTGGTTAGAATATAACCATCTGCACTAATAATAAAGCCAGACCCTAAAGACTGTGACTTATATTCAGGCTGGGAACCACCATTTTGCCCAGGAAATCCAGGCATAGGGATACCAAACCGCTTAAAAAACTCTTGCATTTGCTCATCGCCCTGAAAGCCAGAAAATGGCGATGCCTCAGTACGCATACTTTGAGTGATGCTGATATTCACCACCGCAGGACCTTGTTTCTCTGCCAACTCTGTAAAATCTGGCAAATCTTTTGCATGAACATTTACTGCCGCAGTCAAACTTAAAGCCAATGCAGCAATCCAACTTCTGATCATTTACCCACCTCGTTTAGTTAAAAAATATTTTTGAAACAATAATCACTGCTGGGTATGACCAGCACTTGCGCAATTAGTTTTCTTATTTTCACACACAGATGTGTCATCTGCATGACGTAAAATAACCGCTTGGTATGGAGTATGACACGTGCTTTGAGGCGTATTTTGTAAATGCCTTTTTACCCACATCAATGCCAATACCAAACCAAGTGCTGCTACTAACATGACATAAAATTGGTTTTGAAAAAATGCATCTGCCAACAACGCTCCCGCAAGCAAGCCCAATAAGGGCACAAGATATAAATAGCCCACTGTTTTGAGTAAATAACGTTCATCCACGCCAATCACCACGCTCTCGCCCACATGCACACCAATGACATTATCTGCCCGCAATACTTGCGCTTGATGTCCACGCAATTTACCCCAAGTGGCATTGCCACATCCGCGTTTCTGACCACATAAGCCGCAAGCAGTTTTTCGCTCTATTTCAAGCACTGCTTGATGTTCATTGGTTTCAATCACAATGGCGTGTTCTTCTATCATAGGTTTCAATCGTTTATTTTCTAAATACTACCGCGTTGGCAATTTGTACAAGAGTGGCTTCTGGCACCTCACCCATCACGGTAATAAGGTGTCCACTATTCACATTCACATAAAAACTCGTATTACCTGAAGTGTTCAAAGTCACGTTAGTTTTAGCCCCTTTAAGCAAAGGTTCTATAAACAGCGAGACGGAAGCCAACCCATCAGAAAATATCAAATGTGTGATAGGGTATGGCTTACCTTGAACCATACGCGTCATTTGATCTACTTTGTGATACCCTGCAGGTAAGCCTTTAACAATCCAACTGGCACGCTCGTTATTATCCGCAATCACCAGCGGCTCTTGCTCCATCACATAGTTTTTACTACGGTCAATATTGGGTTTAAACCAATCCAATGCCACGGTATTAAGTAAGGATAATTGATTAAACCCAATACTTTCTAATAACTCATCACGCTGATTAAGCATGACAGACTTTAACAATATGCCATATTCAGTATCTACCCAAAATTTATAGCGATATCTTAAGCCGTCTTTTGGCTCTAACATTAACATCTGCGCTTGGCGGCCAGCCACGCGCTCTATGCCACCAGTTCGCAAAGTGTAACTTGCTTTTACGTCCTCTAAATTGATAGGCAGAATCGCGGGGAACATATTTTGTCCGCGCCTTTTTTCAATGACTACCTTTTCATTTTTAGGATTGTAAATCACTAAATCGCCCCCTTGACTGAGTACTTCACGAGGGGAACCATCTAACAATACATTACGCGCAAACTCATTTTTACCATCAAAGTGATGCGTAATTTGCACGGACTTACTTTGTTGTGCCGTTTGGCACACAAATACACCTTGATAACTTAATGCCCGCGCCGCTACAGCTGCTTTTTGCAACACTGTCCACGGGTCATCATTAGACTCCGCATATGCGTTGAAATTGACCAGAAAACAATATGCTAAAATCATTAGGAATGGTGACTTCCTAAAGATTTGTAACCTCTGTAAAGTTAACCAGCCCTTAACTTGCATCACGGCTACTCAGCATAACTCACAGCTTGCACATAATAAGAACTTGCAGAGGGCGCAAATGCTTGATGTGCGACCAAGTACTCCGCTGGGATTTCTGGAGCTTTTGCGGGTTTGGTGTTAGCCAATGCCACCATGTTTGTATTGGGATTAGTCACTTTTGCAATAGGTGCCACGTTTTCTAAAGGCTGAGTTTGTACCTGTAGTGCCATCCAAGCAACTACGGTAATCGCCGCGACTGAAGCCGCAATTGACCATGGCATAGGAATCGCCGTTTTACCATGATCACTTTTTTCAACTTTGCTTTGCACTGCATTGGGAGCTAGCACGGTTGGTTCTAACTCCAGTTGTTGCATTAAATCTTGCTTAAAACCAGCACTTAAAGTGCCTGTATCTCGCATCGCATCACCAATCAAGTGATAATAATGCCAAGCTTCTGTTGCTTGCTTATTGCTGTACATCGTTTGCAGCACTTGTACAAGCTCTTCAGAGTCTAGCGCACCATCAATCAATGCTGAAATTTGTTCCGTCATTTTTTACTCCTAACACACCTAATCCAAAATCCTACCAACGCTTATTCTCTGGGGTATCAAGCAAAGGTCTTAACTTAAGCGCGATGACTTCGCGCGCTCTAAAAATTCGTGATCTGACTGTGCCAATTGGGCAAGCCATAATCGTTGCAATTTCCTCATAACTTAAGCCTTCAATTTCACGCAAAGTGATTGCCGTGCGCAACTCATCAGGCAAACTCGCTACCGTATCATTCACTGTTTGCGCAATTTGCTTGGTCATCATTGATGATTCAGGCGTTTCGGTGGTGCGTAACTCATCGCCGCCTTCAAAGTTTTCTGCATCTTCAATTTCAATATCTGTGCTAACAGTAGGACGACGCCCCAATGAAACCAAATGATTTTTTGCAGTGTTAATGCCAATACGATATAACCATGTATAAAACGCACTATCCCCTCTAAAATTAGGTAAAGCGCGATAAGCCTTAATAAAGCTCTCTTGCACTACATCTTCAATTTCAGATTGATCACGAATCATGCGTGATAATAATCGCGCTAATTTGCGCTGATATTTATCAACCAATAAACCAAAAGCACGCTTATCACCACGTTGCGCACGCAACACAAGCTCGTGATCAATCTCACGATTACCCGCATTCAAACTGTTAGGTGTTACTTGGTCAGTCACAAGACTTAGCTTCCCTGTCATATCCGCTGATGGCGCAATGCTTGATTTAGCTTGCTCACCAGCATAAGTATAACCTTGCTGCGGTGCTTGCATAAAGCTAAATGACCCGATTGCTTGAATTTTACTGGCTTGAATCATTTTTTAATTTCCTCCACAACTTAAATGTCTATGTTTGCGCTTGATTTTGGTGATAGATTCTTCAATTACCCTTGCCTTTTACAGTGACCGCGATACACTCTTATTAGTTCCTAATTTAAAGTTACGCGTTACAACGCAAATCATTTTCTATGCAACAGTTTGATGTCCTTATTATTGGTAGTGGTCTAGCAGGGCTGTCGCTCGCGTTGCGCGTTGCCGCCAATAAAAAAGTGTGCGTAATCAGTAAACGTAAAATTCATGACTCAGCGAGCAATTGGGCGCAAGGAGGAATTGCCGCCGTATTAAACAATGACGATTCTATTGAGGCGCATATTCAAGATACGCTCATCGCAGGTGCTGGCTTAAGCGATGTTGCAGTCACGAAAAAAGTGGTGGCGCAAGGCAAACAGGCGATTGATTGGCTGCTTACGCAAGGGGTGAACTTCACACGAGAACCCAATAACAGCCTGCACTTAACACGTGAAGGTGGTCATAGCCATCGCCGTATTATTCATGCGGCTGACGCCACTGGCAATGCCGTGCAAACAACACTGGCAGAAAAAGTACGGCAACACCCTAATATCACTTTGCTTGAAAACCATATTGCGGTTGATTTAATTACTACACAGAAAGTCAAAGGTATGAGTGCGCCAAGCCATCACAACCTCTGTTTGGGATGTTATGTATTAGATAACCACACTGGCAAAGTGATGACGATTGCCGCACAAAATACTATTTTAGCCACTGGCGGTGCTGGCAAAGTGTATCTTTACACCACGAACCCAGACATCAGTACAGGTGATGGCATTGCCATGGCTTGGCGCGCTGGTTGCCGCGTTGCGAATATGGAGTTTATTCAATTCCACCCCACATGTTTGTATCATCCCCATGCCAAGTCATTTCTAATTAGTGAGGCGGTACGTGGTGAAGGTGGCTTATTAAAGCTCCCTGATGGCACACGCTTCATGCCAGACCATGACCCGCGTGAAGAACTCGCACCACGTGATGTAGTGGCGCGTGCAATTGACTTTGAAATGAAAAAACGCGGTTTAGATTGTGTCTATTTAGATATTTCGCATCAACCTTTAGAATTTATTCAAGCACACTTTCCAAACATTTATCAGCGTTGCTTAAGTTTTGGTATTGATATTAGTAAAACCCCTATTCCCGTAGTGCCTGCGGCGCACTACACCTGCGGGGGCATTATGACAGATGACAAAGGCCGCACAGACATTAACAATTTATATGCGATTGGCGAAACGGCTTGCACAGGACTACATGGTGCCAATCGCCTGGCCAGCAATTCACTGCTTGAATGCTTGGTATTTGGTCAAGCCGCCGCTGAAGACATTCTCAGTCAGCCCACACAAGCGGTGGCACCACTCCCATTTTGGGACGAAAGCCGTGTCACCGATGCTGACGAAGAGGTGTTGATTACCCATACGTGGGATGAATTACGCCGTTTTATGTGGAACTATGTTGGCATTGTGCGCACCGATAAACGCTTGAGTCGCGCACTGCACCGCATTCACATGCTGCGCAATGAAGTGCACGAGTTTTATAGCCACTTTAGAATCAGTAACGATTTAATTGAACTACGAAACCTTTTGCAAGTGGCTGAGCTGATTGTGTTAAGCGCAATGTCGCGTAAGGAAAGTCGCGGCTTACACTATAGTAAAGACTACCCGAATCAAGAAGCAGACCCTGTGCCTACAATACTAGAGCCCTCCAACTACTTCAGTTTACTTGATAGTACACATGGTCATCAGCCTCATTAAATGTGCGTTATCTTTACCCTCACTATCAGCTACTTTCTATTGCTATTTGCAAACCAAGCAATGGCTGACACCTACACCGTAACCCGCGTTTTTGACGGCGATACGGTAGAAATTAAAACAAAGCAAGCAAAGTTTAAGTTGCGATTAGCCGATATTGATGCGCCAGAGCGTAATCAAGCTTATGGTAAAAAATCTCGTCGCGCCCTCACTCAACTTTGTAAAGAAAGAACAGTCGTCATTCATGTAAATCTCCTTGGCTTGGATAAATATAAACGCCATTTAGGTCATTTACAATGCAATAAAATTGATGCTGGGACATATCTCACAGCGCAAGGTCTCGCTTGGCATAACGCTAAATACTCGCACAACCCGCTAACTCAAGAAGCTGAACGCAACGCCCGCAGAAACAAACTCGGGCTTTGGAAAACCAACAATCCGATGCCTCCTTGGGTTTGGCGTGAAAAACATCCGCTCCACTAAAGACACTGATTTTAAAAGTTAAATTAAGCCCAAAATCCTCTAAATAATGAAAATCATTAGCATTAAAATACGGTTACTTTAATTTTCATTCTTGACCAAATAGCCTCAAACCGTTAATCTATAGGGTTACCAAGTAACTCATTAAATAAAAAGTTTTTATGGAAAACAAGCAACAAATCACAGGCGCAGAAATCGTTATTCGCTGTTTGGAGCAAGAAAAAGTTAAGTTTGTATTTGGTTATCCAGGTGGTGCAGTGTTGCACATCTACGATGCGATTTACAATCAAAATCACTTCAAACATATTCTCGTGCGTCACGAGCAGGCTGCCATTCATGCGGCAGATGCGTTTGCGCGCTCAACAGGCGAAGTAGGGGTTGCTTTAGTCACTTCAGGACCAGGGGCAACCAACGCGATTACTGGCATTGCAACTGCATATATGGATTCAATTCCCTTGGTTGTCATTAGCGGCCAAGTGCCAGTCCCAGCCATTGGTTTAGATGCTTTCCAAGAAGTTGACATGGTGGGTGTCACACGCCCCTGTGTAAAACATAACTTTTTGGTCAAAGATGTTAAAGACATTGCCAGCGTGATGAAAAAAGCCTTCCATATCGCAAAAACTGGTCGCCCAGGACCGGTGGTAGTGGACATTCCCAAAGACATTACAGCGCATTTAGCCAAATTTGATTATCCGCAAAGCGTAGAAATGCGCTCTTACAACCCTGTCACTAAAGGGCATAGCGGCCAAATTAAAAAAGCCGTTAAATTATTGCTAGAAGCCAAACGCCCCATGGTTTACACAGGCGGTGGCGTTGTTTTAGGGGATGCAGCTGAAGCTTTGGTTAAATTGGTACGTGCGCTTGGCGTGCCTGTGACCAACACACTCATGGGCTTAGGTGGCTACCCAGCTACCGACAAACAGTTTGTGGGAATGCTAGGTATGCACGGTACCTATGAAGCCAACATGGCAATGCAAGATTGTGACGTTTTGCTAGCCGTGGGTGCTCGTTTTGATGACCGCGTGATTGGTGACCCAAAGCACTTTTTTAATAAATCTCGCACCATTATTCACGTGGACATTGACCCTTCTTCTATTTCAAAACGGGTAAAGGTAGATGTGCCTATTGTGGGGGATGTCAATTCAGTATTAGCTGAAATGAACGAACTCGTAGCCCTTGAAAAACCACAACCATCTGCCGCATTAAAAGCGTGGTGGGCGCAAATTGAGGCTTGGCGTAGTAAGTTATGCCTCAATTACAACAACAATAACGGCTTAATTAAACCACAATACGTGATTGAAAAACTTTGGCAAGTAACCGAGGGCGATGCTTTTGTGACCTCAGATGTAGGCCAACACCAAATGTGGGCAGCGCAATATTACAAGTTTGACCAACCTCGCCGTTGGATTAACTCTGGCGGTCTTGGCACCATGGGCGTAGGCTTACCTTATGCGATGGGGGCCCAGTTTGCTTATCCTGATGCACAAGTCGCCTGCGTAACAGGTGAAGGTAGCATCCAAATGAACATTCAAGAACTTTCAACTTGCAAGCAATATCATTTGCCTATTAAAGTAATTTTATTAAACAATCGCTATTTAGGCATGGTGCGCCAATGGCAAGAGTTTTTCTACGAAAATCGCTATTCAGAATCGTACATGGAAAGCCTACCTGACTTTGTTAAATTGGCTGAATCTTATGGTCATGTCGGTATGAATATTGAAAAACCAGAAGACGTAGAAGGTGCGCTAACAGACGCATTTGCGATGAAAGACCGCTTTGTGTTCATGAACTTTATTACCGACCAAAAAGAAAACGTGTTCCCTATGATTGCGGCGGGCAAAGGCTTATCAGAAATGATACTTGCCAATGACATTGACGCGGAGGAGCTATAATGCGGCATATTATTTCACTCCTCATGGAAAATGAATCTGGCGCACTTTCGCGTGTTGCAGGATTATTTTCTGCACGTGGCTACAATATTGAATCTCTCACCGTTGCGCCAACAGAAGATCCCACTTTGTCACGCATGACCATTGTGACTTCGGGGTCTGACGAGGTGATAGAACAAATCATCAAGCAACTCAACAAGCTCATTGATGTGGTTAAAGTGCTTGATTTAAACGATGGAAAATTTATTGAGCGCGAGTTAATGTTGGTAAAAGTTAAAGCCACAGGCGCGTTCCGTGAAGAAATGAAGCGCATGTGCGACATATTCCGTGGCCGTATTATCGATGTGGCTGACGGTAGCTTTACCATAGAGCTTACAGGCTCAGGTAGTAAATTAGATGCTTTTATTGAAAGCTTAGATAAAACTGCCATCCTCGAAACCGTGCGCACAGGTGCATCTGGTATTGGGCGTGGCGATAGAATTTTGAAAGTTTAGTTCACTTACAGGGACTAGAGACTAGGATCTGGGGTTAGGGATTTATGTGTTAAGTTTTTTGTTGAAAATTAACACATAAATCCCTAACCCCTCAATCACAGCCCCTACCCCCGTTTTTTTAAAGGAAAGAAAATGAAAGTTTATTACGATAAAGATGCTGACCTTGGCTTAATTAAAGGTAAAAAAGTAACCATCGTAGGTTACGGCTCACAAGGTCATGCTCATGCAGCCAACTTAAAAGATAGCGGCGCAAATGTAACCATTGGTCTTCGTAAAGGCGGAAGTTCATGGGCTAAAGCTGTTGCTGCAGGTCATAACACCTTAGAAATCGCTGATGCAGTTAAACAAGCGGATGTAGTGATGGTGTTATTACCAGACGAAACCATGGCGGGTATTTTTGACGCTGAAATTGCCCCTAACTTACAAAAAGGCGCGGTATTAGCATTTGCACACGGCTTTAACATCCACTACAACCAAATCGTGCCACGCGCAGATTTAGACGTAATCATGATTGCGCCTAAAGGTCCAGGGCACACAGTGCGTTCAGAATACCTAAAAGGCGGTGGTGTGCCATCTTTAATCGCGGTTTATCAAGACAAATCAGGCAAAGCGAAGGACATCGCACTTTCTTATGCAGCGGCTAATGGCGGCACTAAAGGCGGCGTGATTGAAACTGATTTCCGTGAAGAAACAGAAACAGATTTATTCGGCGAACAAGCTGTATTGTGCGGTGGCGCAGTTGAGTTAGTTAAAGCAGGTTTTGAAACTTTAGTTGAAGCAGGTTACGCGCCTGAAATGGCTTACTTTGAGTGCCTACACGAGTTAAAATTAATCGTTGACCTGATGTACGAAGGCGGCATTGCCAACATGAATTACTCTATTTCAAATAATGCCGAATACGGTGAGTATGTGACTGGCCCTGAAGTGATTAACGAAGAGTCTCGCTATGCAATGCGCGAATGCTTAGCTAACATTCAAAACGGTAGCTATGCTAAAAAATTCATCTTAGAAGGTCGTACCAACTACCCAGAGATGACAGCGCGTCGCCGCTTAAATGCTGCTCATCCAATTGAACAAGTAGGCGGTCAATTGCGTGCCATGATGCCTTGGATTGCAAAAAACAAACTTGTTGATCAATCTAAAAACTAGTGATTAGTGAATAGTCGTTAGACCTTAGTTAAGGCGGGATGCTACATTAGCAACCCGCCTTTTTATTTAAGCATCATTCCTGACCTACCTCAGAATGACAATAAACTTGGAAACCTCATGAAATTAGCGGTTCTACTACAATACATAACTCCCAAACAAGCCATCACCGCGCTAGCAGGTAAACTTGCCCACTTGGAAGGTGGTAATACAACAACGACGGTGATTCGCTGGTTTGTAAGGCGTTATAACGTAAATATGACTGAGGCGGCTAATCCTGATATTGCCTCATACAAAACGTTTAATGATTTTTTTACTCGCCCGCTCAAAGCTGGGGCAAGGCCCATCGCCCCAGCAGCCTTTATTTGCCCTGTAGATGGCGCAATTAGTCAGTTTGGCCGCATAGAAAAAGACCAAATCTTTCAAGCTAAAGGGCACAGTTACTCAACCATGTCCTTAGTAGGCGGCAATGAAGCGTTAGCGGCTAAATTTGAAAATGGTCATTTTGCTTGCCTGTATTTAAGCCCTAAAGACTATCACCGTATTCACATGCCTTGCGATGGCACACTAATGAGCATGACCTATGTGCCTGGCGCGTTGTTTTCTGTGAACCCGACCACAGCACAGGGAGTTGCTGGTTTATTTGCCCGCAATGAACGCGTGGTGTGTGAGTTCACTTCAATTCAGCATGGTCGTTTTGTGATGGTGTTAGTGGGGGCAACCATTGTAGGCAGTATGGCAACCGTATGGCACGATGCAACAGGTGGCATTATAAACCCACCAAGGGCTAAAAAAACGCGCACTTGGACATACGCTGATCAAAACATCACACTAAAACAAGGGCAAGAAATGGGGCGTTTTTTACTGGGCTCCACCGTTGTCATGCTTTTTGAAAAAGAATCCATCCCATTTAACAACGATTGGCATCCGTCAAAAAGCATTCAACTAGGCGAGATGATGGGAAATTAAGCCCAAATTTTAAGCACTCGCTAGCATAATAGTTTTAATTTTTTGCATCGCTTTTTGCTCAATTTGCCGCACCCGTTCCGCTGAAACACCAAGCTCGGAAGCTAAGTCGTGCAAAGTTTTAGATTCTTTTTCTTGCAGCCAACGCGCTTCAACAATATGGCGGCTACGTTCATCTAAACTTTGTAGCGCATGAGCGAGAGCCGTTGTTTGTACCGTTTCAATCTGCTTAGCTTCAAGCGCATCCATTGGGGTTAAGCTTTCATCCTCTAGGTAAGCAATTGGGCTGAAATAATCTTCATTATCATCATCAATATTCGCTTCTAAAGAAATTTCATGCCCGTTTAAACGCGCTTCCATCTCGAGCACATCTTCGGGTTTTACATTTAAGTCATGCGCAATTTGTGCAACCTCACTCGGCTGTAAGGTTTTTAAGCTTGTTTTCATGCTGCGTAAATTAAAAAATAATTTACGTTGGGCTTTTGTTGTTGCAAGCT
>JABFSF010000149.1 GCA_013140755.1 Methylotenera sp.
ATATTGTCGTGATAATTTTGCCAGTGACCTGACTTCTCCCACAAGGTTCTATCCATAATGGTAGGTGTGCGCACTTCTTAATAGTCATAGTCGCGGAACATTTTGCGCATGTATTGCTCAACTTCTTGCCAAATACTCCAGCCACGTGGATGCCAAAATACCATACCTGGGGCATCATCTTGCATGTGAAAATAATCAAGCTGGCGACCCAGTTTACGGTGATCGCGCTTTTCAGCTTCTTCAAGTTGAAACAAATAAGCCTCTAATTCTTCTTTGTTACGCCAAGCTGTGCCGTAAATACGTTGCAACATTTCATTTTTACTATCACCGCGCCAATAAGCACCCGCTAGCTTCATAAGTTTAAAGGCTTTTAATTTACCAGTGCTAGGTACGTGTGGGCCACGGCAAAGGTCAGTAAATTCACCTTCTGTGTAAAGAGAAACATCCTCTCCCGCTGGAATAGCTGCAATTAACTCCGCTTTATATTTTTCACCAATGCTGTTGAAATACGCAATCGCTTCGTCACGTGCAACAACTTTGCGAGTAACAAGCTCATCTTTTTTAGCCAACTCAGCCATTTTCTTTTCAATGGCGACTAGGTCATCTGGTGTAAATGGGCGCTTGTATGAAAAATCATAATAAAAGCCATTTTCAATGACAGGACCAATAGTCACTTGCGCATCTGGAAACAATGTTTTCACAGCATAAGCCAATAGGTGAGCGGTAGAATGGCGAATGACCTCTAAACCTTCTGGAGTTTTATCTGTGATAATGGCTAAATCACTATCTGATTTAATTAAATAACTGGCATCTACAACCGTGCCATTCACCTTGCCAGCCAGCGCAGCTTTAGCTAAACCCGCACCAATGCTCATCGCAACATCAGCCACCGTTACAGGCGCATCAAATTGACGTTGAGAACCATCTGGCAAGCGAATAATTGGCATATTTTTCCTATCTAAAATTACAAAGTGTGTAGCTTATTATCTCGTTAAAACATCACGATAAAAATGATGGGGCGGATTATCTCACAGGCTCAGTGTACACTGCAATTTATCGGCATGAATTAAATGCCTTTAACATTGAAATGATTAAGTGTGAAATCTTATTGATTAGCTATATGTCAGTATAATCCATCAAAATCGCTTTCAATTAAGGATTACCATGAATGACCGCATTCAACAATTACTAGATCAAATCACTTCACTAGAAGATGAATTGCGCACAGCACTGAGTGAGCAGCAAAGTAGCATTTTCTTTCAAATCAAAGGCAAGCGCGTTGAATTTGAAGAGTCAATTAAACAAACACATAAAAAGCTAAAGAAAAACTTCTTTCGCTGGCTGGTGACTAATCGCCCACAAAATCTAATCACAGGACCGATTATTTACGCCATGATTATTCCCTTAATCATTACCGATTTATTTGTAAGCTTTTATCAGATTACCTGCTTCCCGATTTATGGCATAAAAAAAGTGCGCCGTGGCGACTACATTATTTTTGATCGACAACACCTTAGTTACTTGAATTTTATAGAGAAATTTCACTGTACTTACTGCGCTTACGGTAGCGGCATGATTAGCTATGTGAGTGAAATTATTGCTCGCACTGAGCAGTATTTTTGCCCAATCAAACATGCCAGAAAAATCCTCGGCACTCATGCACGCTATGCCCGATTTTTAGAGTTTGGTGAGGCAGAAAATTACGAAGCTACACTTGAAAAATATCGCCGTGCATTATCGGCACAAAAAATAGACGAATCATTGAAATAATCATCGTCATCTATAACGTGATGGCGCGCACATGCTATGCTGTCAGCCTATTTTTATTTAGAAGCCCGCCATGACTGAAACCTTTATCCCCAGCAAAGATGCCTCGCTCGAATCTTCAATCGCAACCCTACAAGCCAAACTTTTAGCCCTTAACATCCATGTAGAAGAAAAGTCATGGCTCAATGAAATTGAGGGCATTTGGTCTGTGCATGTCATTGATAAAGACTGCACACGCTTATTTACCAATGGCAAGGGTGCAAGCCAATTAGCCGCGCGGGCTAGTGCTTTGGGCGAGTATTTTGAGCGCCTAAGTACCAATTATTTTTGGACGCATTTTTATTTAGGCGAAACCATTGCAAATAAAGATTTTGTACATTATCCGAATGAGCAATGGGTTAAATTTAAAGGTGATAAATGGCCTAAAGAATTACTCACCCCAGAACTACAAAAGTTCTACAATCCAGAAGGCACGGCGATTGCCAGCCAACTGATTGATTTAAATTCCGGCAATAAAGAGCGCGGTATTTGTGCGATTCCTTACACCCGTTTGCGTGACGATAAAACCGTGTTATTCCCTGTGAATCTGATTGGTAATTTATATGTAAGCAATGGCATGTCTGCTGGCAACACCATGATGGAAGCCCGCACCCAAGCACTCGCCGAAATTTTTGAGCGCGATATTAAATACAAAATTATCCGCGAAGGCATTTGTTTGCCAGACGTGCCCGAAAGTGTCATTAACCGCTACCCACGCATTGCCGCAGGGATTAAAGGCTTGCGTGATGCAGGTTATGGCATTTTGGTGAAAGATGCCTCTTTGGGTGGCAAATACCCTGTGATGAACGTTACCTTGCTACACCCTGAAGATCAAGGTTGCTTTGCCAGCTTTGGCGCACATCCACGCTTTGAAGTCGCCTTAGAACGCGCGCTGACAGAGCTTTTACAAGGCCGTGCGCTTGGTAGCTTAAAAGGTTTTGTCGCACCAGGGTTTGATATGGAAGAAATCGCAGACTCTCAAAACCTAGAGATTCATTTTGTGGATTCTAGCGGTGTGATTAGCTGGAACTTTTTACGTAGCACG
Organism: Methylotenera sp.; assembly: GCA_013140755.1. Lineage (GTDB taxonomy): Bacteria > Pseudomonadota > Gammaproteobacteria > Burkholderiales > Methylophilaceae > Methylotenera. The sequence continues at coordinate 2,852 of JABFSF010000149.1, forward strand.
CCAGACTATGAATTTGTCGATTGGAATTTTGGAGGCTCTACCTTAACAAAATCCAGCACTGAAGAAGACTACCACTGGTGCGTCAACACCATCCACGACAGCGGTCATGATATGTACATCGCCGACTTTACCCACTTAGGTGTTTATGCCTGCCGCATTTTTGTGCCAGGCATGAGTGAAATTTACCCTGTGGAAGAACTAGAGTGGGAAAACAACACCGTGGGTAATTTGGTGCGCCCTTTTGCCTTGCGTTTGCAAGATTTAAATGAAGAGGAATCTGCCGAACTGCTAGAAACCTTGCTTGATTTAGACTTAGCCGACGAACTCCCTGTAACTACATTGATAGGTCTATGTGCAGACCCTAACACCACGTGGGTGGATTGTCGCGTAGGCGAACTCAAAACGCTGGCTGCGCTTGCTTGCGGTGCAACCGACGACATTTTGGACGGCTGCGCATGGATAGCGCAATTTAACGAATTACCAGCACAACGCGCAAAAATGTATCGCTGCATTAGCCACTTAGTACAAATTCAAACGGAATTAGAAACTGACCAGCAGCTTTTTGAAGCTAATTTAAAGCTAATGTACGGCGCAGAAACACTGCAACAAGCGCAAAACCTAATTAACCAAACCGAGCAATATATTGGCTTAGAGAATTTAGGTGCGAATATGGAAGCAAGTAGAATGCACCAACAATTATTAGCTGCTTATGGCAAGGTCTGGAAATAATCAGAATGACACTCTTAAAAATTTACATTAAAATTTGGGTATTACAAAAGTTAAAGTAACTATATCAAAAATGGTGCTTTCTTCTCCAAATCTAGAGTTATTTACGTTCACTGCAGAGAATCTTAACGCTGACTCTGAAAGCTTCAAGGCATTTACATTTATCGACTTATTTGCTGGCATTGGTGGTTTCCACCAAGCAATAGGCTCATTAGGCGGCAATTGCTTATTCGCATCAGAAAAAGATACTCATGCAAAAGCAACCTACATGGCTAATTTTGACATCTCCCCCAATCATTTCAATGATGACATTAGAAAAATAGCACCTATTGATGTACCAAACCACGATGTTTTATGCGCAGGTTTTCCATGCCAGCCTTTTTCGCAAGCAGGGCATAAAAAAGGCTTTGCCGATGGAGAAAATTCGGAACGAGGCAATTTATTTTATTGCATCCTAGATATTTTAGAAATCAAACGTCCAAAAGCTTTTATTTTAGAAAACGTGCGCCACTTGGTAGCGCATGATAATGGCAACACGTTTGCAACTATTCTAAAACATCTTAATGATGCAAATTATGAAGTAAGTTTTAAAGTCATTAAAGCCTCAGATTTTAATGTGCCCCAACACAGAGCGCGGGTTTTTATTGTGGGCTTTGACCGTAGCCAAGTGGATACCAGTGCGTCATTTAATTTTCCAATTCCTATTCCACTCAAAAAGACGATGGCTGACATTTTTAATGCGCCATGCGATAAAAAAATTGGGTTTACTTTGCGCGTGGGCGGTAAAGGCTCAAAAATTGATGATCGTAGAAACTACGAATTTTATCGCGTGAATGGCGAGGTGAGACGTATCAACTTAGATGAAGCACGTGAATTGATGAGCTTTCCAAAAGACTTCAAATTTCCTGTCTCTAAATCACAAGCGATGAAGCAGTTAGGTAACAGCGTTTGTGTAGAGGTCGTCAAAGCGGTTGGAAGGTCTGTATTGCAATACTTACAAAAAAATCAGAAAAATAGCGAGCGTGAAATAATGCAAAATAAAGGTGAAATCAGTGAGACTTACGCTTTACTTAAAATTATCCACCAAAAAGTATTGCAATATGGAGACACTCAGGGGGTCGCCACTGATGATGCGGTTCGCGTATTAAAAATCAAGAGCTCATACAAAGCCATTACTATCAATGAGTTATCTATAGAAATAGTATCAAAAAATGCTTCTAAAGATATTGAAACTACAACAATTAAAATTGATGATTTAATTACGCAACAAGAGTTAAACGAGATAGTAAAATCCATTCAGCAGTCATCTGGAACGTTTAACAATGCTCGCATTGATGAAGCGGTACGCACGTTGGGTAGCATCAAAACAAAAGGCACTTCCTATGAGAAATCTGACATCACACTGGATTTTCATGATGAAATTCATCATATCAATCAAGGTGTCAGCATCAAATCATTTTTAGGCAGCTCTCCCACCTTGCTAAATGCCTCTTCTGCTACTAATTTTATTTTTGAAGTCACGGGCTTGGCGGCTAGTGAAGTAGATGTGATTAATGCCATTGATACACGTTCAAAAATTAAAGACCGTTTGGCTAAAATTACAGAGCTCGGCGGGCATTTCCAGTTTATCGCTTGCGAAAATAAAACTTACGAATCCAATTTAAGAAAAGCTGATTCAGCAATGCCTGAAATACTGGCAGATGCACTCCTCTCATTTTTCAAAAAAGAAAGCTCTAATCGCTTAAGTGATTATTTCCCCGTTAGTGTGAAATTGGACGCGAGTGAAGCACATTGTCGCTTGCGTGACTTTATTAAATATACAGTTTTTGGCATTTTCCCGAGTTCAATTTGGGATGGTGAATTATCAGCCAATGGTGCAATCTTGGTTAAAGATGATGGTGAGTTAGTGTTCTATCATACGAATCATGAAAAAACACTTAAAGATTATTTTTATCAGCATTGCTTTTTTGATACGCCATCTAGCACACGACATCGCTTTGGTAGTTTGTATAAAGAAGGTAATAAATTACACTTTAAGCTTAATTTACAGCTTCGTTTGGCGCACTAAAGTTAAGTATCCAGTGCACTCACCTACGCCCTATTGAAATACATGATTTTTGACCACATTACCAATGCAAACCGCTATGCCGCTTTGCATCCACTTTTTCCACAAGTGTTTGAATATATTAAGAACACTGACTTAACCACGCTCGCCAACGGCAAGCATCCGATTATTGGCGATGATGTATTTGTGATTATTGAGCGCGTGGCGGGGCGTACGCAGGAATCTGCTAAATTGGAATGTCATCGCAAATATATTGATATTCAATTGGTGTTAAGCGGTACGGATACGATGGGTTGGAAAATGTTGAATACTTGCCAGCAGCCCATAGATGACTACAACGCTGCTGCGGATATTCAGTTTTTTAACGATACGCCAGATGCTTGGATAAGCGCGCCAGCCAATACGTTTTGCCTGTTTTTTCCTGAAGATGCACATGCGCCGTTGGTGTCTGACCAAGCAATTCATAAAGCGGTATTTAAGATTGCGGTGAATGCGAGTACTGAATAATCAAGCTCAGATTGAATGGCGCGATGGTCAGCCCTACGCCAGCGCGTTTGATGATGTGTATTTTTCAAGCGATGACGGTTTGGCAGAAACAGAATATGTGTTTTTGCAGGGGAATAATTTAGCTGAGCGTTGGCAGAATCTCCAAGGCAAAACCTTTACCATTGCTGAAACTGGCTTTGGCACGGGCTTAAACTTTTTATGTGCAGCTAAATTATGGCTAGAAACTGCGCCAGAAATGACTGTTTTACATTTTATTAGCACAGAAAAATATCCATTAAGTTTGCAAGATATTTCAAAAGCCCTACAACTGTGGCCGACTTTAAGCGAGTTAAGTGAAGCATTGCTCACACAATATGAAAGCCTACTTCTACAAAATTCCAACATCTCGCTATTCAACAATCGCATTAAACTCAGGCTGTTAGTTGGCGATGCAAACGAACAATTACCTCAAATTACCACCCAAGTAAACGCTTGGTTTTTAGATGGCTTCGCACCAAGCAAAAATCCTGAAATGTGGCAATCTGCTTTATTTCAGCAAATGGCAAAGCTTTCAAATACGGAAACGACAATCGCCACTTTTACCAGTGCTGGCGCAGTTAGGCGTGGTTTAGTTGAAGTGAGATTTGCAATGAAAAAACGAGCAGGCTTTGGCAAAAAGCGGGAAATGTTAGTCGGACGTTTTGTAGAGTAAGATATTACACAGATAAATATCATTCACCGTTCTGAGAAAAAAGCTCATTTTTAGAAAGTAAATATCTTCATGCAACAAGCACCTTCTAAAAACGCAGTCATCATCGGAGGCGGCATCGCTGGCTGTACCGTAGCTTATGCGCTAGCGAATCGCGGCTTGTCTGTTACCTTACTTGAGCGCAATGCAAGCACTGCCAGTGAAGCCTCAGGCAACCCACAAGCCATGCTTTACCCACGCATCAGTGGCGATGACGAAGCAAGCCAATTTGCACTTGCCTGTTATTTGTATAGCCTAGATTTTTTGAAAACGCTTGATCTTAGCCCTGACGCGCTTGATATCTGCGGTATGTTACAACTTGGGTTTAACCCAAGAGAGTTAGCGCGCATTCAAAAAGTAGCAAAGCTAAATTACCCAGAAGAGATTGTAAAATACGTGACAGCAGATGAAGCCAGCACCCTTGCGGGAATTGAGCTAACACAGGATGCACTTTACTTTAAAAACGCAGCTTGGCTGAATCCGCAACATCTTTGTCAACGTTTAACGGCGCATAAAAATATCTCAACTAAAACATTAAATAATGTTTGTAATATACTAAAAAATAATAATTTATTTGAAATATATTCTAATGAAGGTTTGATAGGAAAGTCAGCGATTGTCATTATCGCTAATGCGAATGAAGCACAAAATTTAGGTTTAAATTTACATTTAAATACCCAAAAAGTACGTGGGCAAGTAAGCCTACTTTCCGCTACTGAAATGAGCCAGCAGGTTAAAACCATTATTTGTAGCGATGGCTATTTAAGCCCTGAAAGTCATCATCAGCATTGTTTAGGTGCTACATTTTCAACCCAAAATTTAAGCGGCACGCTAAATAAAGATGATGATTTATCTAACCTCGATAGCCTAAAAAGTGCCAGCACACCACTATTTGAAAACCTTAAAAACAACATTACAGGCGGTCGCGTTTCATTTAGGTGCAGCAGTCAAGATTATTTTCCATTAGTCGGGCAATTGCTTGATAACACGCAACTTACGCTGCAACCGCCCCGCCCTAATGCTAAAAAAGAAACGTTACCTTGGATTAACGGGCTTTATATCAACGTGGCGCATGGTAGCCGTGGCTTTACCAGCGCACCTTTTTGTGCGGAGTTTTTAGCGCAGATGATATGCAATGAGCCAATCAGCATGAATGCTGCGTTGGCAGGTTTGCTCAATCCTAATCGTTTTATATTACGCAAACTCGGGTTAAAAAAATTAGCCAAAATGCTTTAAAAGCGGACAAAACCTAAGCGAGTAGCACTATTACAATGTAATGTTAGCTAACTTTGCCACTGTGTTAATGTCTTTATCACCTCTGCCCGATAAATTCACCAAAATAATTTCATCTTTACACATAGTCTTAGCCATTTTTTCAGCATGAGCCAATGCATGGCTTGATTCTAATGCAGGAATAATGCCTTCTGTACGGCATAAGTTATGAAATGCCGCCATAGCTTCATCATCGGTAATGGCTACATACTCAGCACGTTTGATGTCTTTTAGCCACGCGTGTTCTGGACCCACCCCAGGGTAATCTAAACCTGCTGACACTGAGTGCGTTTCAATAATGTTGCCGTCAGCATCTTGCATCAAATAAGTGCGGTTGCCATGCAACACTCCCACGGGGCTATTGGCTGTTAGCGGTGCTGCGTGTCTTCCAGTTTCTATGCCATGCCCAGCAGCCTCTACACCAATTAAGCGCACATTTGGCACATCAATATAAGGGTAAAAAATACCCATTGCATTTGAGCCCCCACCCACACAAGCAACAATCGCATCAGGCTGGCGACCACATATTTCTGGCATTTGCACTTTGGCTTCATTACCAATGACTGCCTGAAAATCACGCACCATCATAGGATACGGATGCGGGCCTGCAACTGTTCCAATAATGTAAAAAGTGGTTTCAATGTTCGTTACCCAATCACGCATCGCCTCATTGAGTGCATCTTTGAGCGTTTTTGAGCCACTTTCTACGGGCACAACGGTTGCGCCTAGCAATTTCATTCTAAATACGTTAGGGGCTTGGCGTTTTACATCTTCACTGCCCATATACACCACACATTCCAAACCCAAACGTGCAGCAATGGTTGCTGTCGCCACACCATGCTGACCTGCGCCTGTTTCAGCAATCACACGAGGCTTACCCATGCGCTTTGCTAACAAAGCCTGACCAATCGTGTTATTAACTTTGTGTGCACCTGTGTGGTTTAAATCTTCACGCTTTAAATAAATTTGTGCTCCGCCAATTTTGTTAGATAAGCGTTCAGCGTGATAAATCGGGCTTGGGCGACCCACAAAATGCTTTAAGTCATACGCATATTCAGCTAAAAATTCAGGGTCGTAACGATATTTTTCGTACATCACCCGTAATTCTTCAAGTGCTTCCACCAAGGTTTCTGCTACAAAAGTTCCGCCAAATTGCCCAAAATGACCACGTGCATCTGGCATATCATATAACTGCATTTTTAACTCTCCACTTATATTTTTTAGTGCTTAGATTGAATCTTGCTGATTATTAACCTGCCGCATAAAAGCCGCTAATTTTGTAGCATCCTTGATACCTTTTGCAAGCTCTACACCACCACTGACATCAACCGCATAAGGCTTCACCTGAGCAATGGCATTTGCAACATTATCTGCTGTTAATCCTCCCGCTAAAACCACAGGCATTGCCAACTGTTTTGGAATTAAATTCCAATCAAAAACATGCCCCGTGCCGCCTGCTAGACCTTCTGTATAGGTGTCTAACAACAAAGCTTTGGCATTTGCAAAATCTTGCGCATATTGTACCAAATTTGTACTCGCCTTAACGCGTATGGCTTTGATAAATGGCCGAGCATATCGGGCGCACGCTTCAGAGGTTTCGTCACCATGAAACTGAAGCAAATCTAACTTCACATTTGCAAGCACTTCGTTGATAAAGTCTGGCTCTGCATTCACAAATAATCCAACAACTGTGACGAAAGCAGGAATTTTACTTGCAATTTCAGCCGCTTGCGCAATGCTAACGTTGCGTGGGCTTGGCGCATAAAACACCAAGCCTATCGCATCAGCCCCCTGCGCTACCGCAACAAGCGCATCTTCTACACGTGTAATGCCACAAATTTTGACTCTAGTTCTCAATGCTCATTCCATTTGATGATTTGTTACACCATTGTAACTTAAACCAGCACCTGCAAGTTTGATTGGTGTTCAGGCAAGCCCCATTTTTCATCATAACCAACACCCGTTAAGTACAAACCATTGGGTGAAAACGTTGGCGGAGACAATGTGCGGTCTTTTTGTTGAAGCAGATCTTGAATGTATTCAGGTGGGTTTGCGCCTTTTCCCACATACACTAGCGCACCTATCATATTACGCACTTGATGATGCAAAAAAGCGTTAGCAGAAAAATTAAAAATAAAATAGCACCCAACTTGTCGCACGTGAGCAATTTGTATTTCACGAACGGGCGATTTTGCTTGGCAACTTGATGCACGAAATGCACTAAAATCATGCTCTCCCACAAGGTAGCTTGCGGCTTTTGCCATCAACGCTTCATCTAAAGGCAAATGAAACCAACCCGCTTTATCTGCCATCAAAGCAGAAGCAACAGGTGCGTTATAAACTAAATATTGATAACTGCGGCTAAATGCAGAAAATCTTGCATGAAAGGCATCATCCACATGATGCGCCCACAGTACACGCACTGTTTTTGGTAAATGCGCATTTACGCCGCGCACCCATGCGGTCATCGGGCGATGCGTGTTGGTTTCAAAGTGCACCACTTGATTCAGCGCATGTACGCCTGTATCTGTTCTACCAGCTGCGTGTACCCGAATGTCGTGTTGCGCGATTGCGGCAATTGCTAGCTCTAATGCATCTTGCACCGCCTGCCCGCTAGACTGGCTTTGCCAACCACAAAAGCTCGTGCCATCATAAGAGAGTCCCAGCGCAATTTTCATTGAGAAATCAGATAAAGTGTGATTGAAAATACGAATGATATGCCCAAATAAACATAATCTCGCATCGTTAAACTTGGCAATTCCAAACTAATAAAATGCGGAGATTCCTGACGGTGAGAATTTTTAACTGATTGAATAAATTTAGAAAAATTAAATTTATCTTCAGAAGAAGTAAGTTTATCCACCTCGCTAAATGTTAAAAATAATCGCACAATGAAGCGATTAACATCCAACCTTAAATGCTGTAGCGGCGCTAGCAAATAATACAAACCCGCCATTAAGTTTTCTTTTTTGCTACTTGCAAACAAAATGCACAAGGTCGCCAATATAGTTACTAAATGTGCGATTTGAATCGCGCCCGATGTGATGCCTTCATAAGTGGGCGAAATAAAGGTAACAGTGTGGGCAATGTATTCGCCTGGCGTTGAAAAAGCATAGACTAAAAAAATTGAAATAAAAAATATGCGCATACGTTTAATCATCAACCAAAAACGTTGTCCATAACAGAAAAATGCGATTAAGCTGATGACAGCAAATAACACCGTCATCAAGGTTTGATTTAAAAAGCTTAACATCAGCAATACTTGAATGAAGTATAAAATTTTAACGACTGCGTGCATTTTTTAGTCCGCACACCAAGACTTACTGAGTTTTTGTAAAGGCAGCATTAGGCAAATCTACAAGAGGCACTTAAGTTTTTAAGGCGTAAATCGCAGGCAAATTACGCCACCACCCATAAGCATCCATACCGAAGCCAAACACATACTCATTAGGTACTTTTAATCCAACAAAATCCGCCTCAAGAGGCTTGATATGGTTTAACTCTTTCTCAACCAACACTGCAGATAACACCTGTGCAGCCCCTAATACAAGGCATTGTTCTTTAATGGCCTTAAGCGTAATACCTTAAGGCCATTAAAGAACAATGCCTTGTATTAGGGGCTGCAC
>JABFSF010000069.1 GCA_013140755.1 Methylotenera sp.
ATTTGAGCTACAGAATAAACATAATGAAAATCCAAGCTTGAAATTGGGTCGTCCATCACAAAAAATAACCGCTTGTAATCGTCCTCAGTAGATACTTTTTTGTGACTTTCCGCTAAATAATAGCAAAAAGCCACTATGCTCTTTTCTCCTTCACTCAAGACGTCCGAGGCATTCTCAATTAAGTTTTGTTCTTTAAATTTTAGGCAACGATTTTCTTTGTCGAATGTGTACTTACCAGCAAAAAACTCGTTTAGAAAAGATTCAAACGATTTATCAACAACTGCCTTTTTGCTGGCTTTAACCTTATTTTCCTTTTCAGCAATTTCGGTCTTTAACTTGTTTAATTGAATTTGTTTATCTTTAATCTCCTTTATAGGATGGGCTAATAGATTAGATGTGGTTATGTATTTGGCTTGGCAAAGTTTCTTTTTGATAGCCAATTTTTCTTTACTAAGATCGTCTTTTGTAACATTAATTTTTGAGATTAGCTGATTATCGTTGGCTATGCTCGAAGATGAACTAGAAATATAAGTAGATATAGCACGTATTGCTTGGGACAAAATAGATAAATCGGTTACTTTTTCAATGTTATCTTTTTTCTGATTTAGGCAGTTTTCAATTAACTCGAAATATGGACTGATGATTTCCGTATTCTGTAAGTCTTTCATAGACTTATCTTTGTGCGAAGGTAGATAGCTTTTTAACTCGTCAAATTTAACTTTAATTTTTAGGTGATTAGTAAAATTGGTTTCAATTTGTTTTTTTAGGGCTTCTAATTGTTTAATAAGGTTAGCGGTTATATTAATTACCTTAGCCTCTTGGTCATTCAAGAATTTGGTATATTCATCAATAAGTTCAATAGCTTTTTCGCTTAATAGCTGCTCACAAAATGGGCAGCTAGTATTAGATTTTAATCTTAGACCCTCCTCTATGAATCTATGTTTACCTTTGATTTTATTTTTAAAGTCTTCAGCAAATAAGCTTTTATTATGCTTGGTTAATAAATGTGTTTTAACAGAATCAAGAAAATCGAAATTTGCCTCGAAAGAGGCTTTTTTAATATCTTCATAGTCATCAGGCAATTTATTTAATGTAGTGTTTTGTTTTTTTAAATCATCAAAACTGTCTTGAGTTTCATATTTTAATTTTTTGAAAAAAATATTATCAAAATTGAATTCTTTGTATTCAGTGGTTCCTTTGTTAATACTTAATAAATCTAACTCTTTTTTATGAACCTCAACGGTTTTTTTTAGCTGTTCGGTTTTAAGCGTAATATCTTTTTCTATAGATTCTAACTCAAACTTTTCTTTAGTTAGGTCAATAACATCCTTGCCGATGATGTACCCATCAATTTCGGCATTAGGTCTATAGCTCATTAACTCTAAATTTTCTTGTACATAATCACTATTAAAAACATGGAAAATGTAATCGGTATCATTTTTGCTTGATGGGATATTATTTTTATATAACGAAATCTGTAGCGTTCTTGTTGGCTTAACTGGATCATCTTTGTTACTAATTTTTAGTATAAATGTGCTTTGATTTTTGCCGAATGAAATAAGTTTATTAGAGTGAGTTGTTTCGTTTGAATCTAAACATCTAATAACTCTACTCAAGAAGGTCTTGCCGCTACCGTTAGAGGCATAAATGCCAATTTTTAGCGAGCTTAAGGAGCTGTTGAAATTTAGGTTTTGATGAGGACCTAAGTCTGTAGCAGATAATTCAAATTTTATGTCTGTAGGCATTTCTTATCCTCAATTTTTAATGCGCACTTTCCCAATTACTCCCCACCCCAACCTCAGCCAACAACGGCACATCCAACTTAGCTACATTCTGCATCAATTTCGGTAACGTAGTTTTGATTAGTTCCAACTCATTATCTGGCACTTCTAGCACCAATTCATCATGCACTTGCATAATGAGTTTGCTTTGTAATTTCTCTACTTTTAGCCATTTATCCACAGCAATCATGGCAAGTTTAATTAAATCCGCAGCTGTGCCTTGCATAGGGGCGTTGATGGCAGCTCGTTCTGCACCTGCGCGGCGTTGACCATTGGGGCTGTTGATTTCTGGTACCCATAGGCGGCGACCGAAGTAGGTTTCTACATAGCCTTTTTGTTTGGCTATGGCTCGGGTGTTTTCCATATATTCGCGCACGCCAGGGTAGCGGGCGAAGTAGCGTTCTATATAGCTGGCGGCAGCGCTGCGTTCTATATTAAGGTTTTGCGCTAGGCCAAATGCGCTCATGCCGTAAATCAGGCCGAAGTTAATGACTTTGGCGTAGCGGCGTTGCTCGTTATCCACGTTTTCACGCTCGCAACCAAAAATCTCGGCAGCCGTGGCGCGGTGAATATCCTCATTATTGGCAAAGGCTTGCAACATGCCTGCATCTTGCGACAAATGCGCCATGATGCGTAGCTCAATTTGCGAGTAGTCGGCGGACACAATATGCGAGCCTTGCGGGGCAATAAAGGCTTCGCGGATGCGTCTGCCCTCGGCGGTGCGCACGGGGATGTTTTGCAAATTGGGGTCGCTACTCGCCAGCCTGCCTGTGATTGCCACAGCTTGGTTATAGCTAGTATGCACGCGGCCTGTAGTGGCATTAATCATTTTTGGTAGTTTGTCGGTGTAGGTGGATTTAAGCTTTGCCAAGCCGCGATACTCCAACAAAACTTTGGGGAGCGGGTGGTCTAAGGCCAGCTCTTGTAGCACGTCCTCATCGGTACTCGGTGCGCCAGAAGGCGTTTTTTTGGTCGGCTTAATGCCTAATTTATCAAATAAAATTTCTTGCAGTTGCTTAGGCGAAGCCAAGTTAAAAGGCTGACCTGCAAGCTCATAAGCTTGGTTTTCTAATGCAATCAACTTCATGCCGATTTCATTGCTTTGCACGTTCAGCATATCGCGGTCTATTAGCACGCCGTTGCGTTCTATGGTGAACAGCACGTTTGAACTTGGCATTTCAATTTGGCTGTAAATATAGTCGAGCTTTGCATCTGCCTTGATGACGGGGTACATGGCTTGATGCAATTGCAAGGTAATGTCGGCGTCTTCTGCTGCGTATTCGGCAGCGACTTCAACGGTGACTTGGTTAAAGCCCACTTGCTTGGCACCTTTGCCCGCAACCTCTTCAAAATGGATGGTTTGTAAGCCTAAATGACGCTCTGCAAGCGCATCCATCCCATGCGTTTTGTGTGATTCAAACACGTAAGATTGCAGCATGGTGTCATGCGTAATGCCTTGTAAGCTAATGCCGTGGTTGGCTAACACGTGGCTATCATACTTAATATTTTGCCCGACTTTTTTAATGGATGGATTTTCTAAAATTGGCTGAATTTTAGCTAAAGTTTCGGCAAAGTTAAGTTGGTCAGGGGCATCAAAATAATCATGCTTAAGCGGTAAATACGCAGCACTACCTGCTTGTACGCTAAATGACATGCCGACGATTTTTGCGGTCATCGGGTCTAGCGAGGTGGTTTCGGTGTCGAAGCAAATAAGTTCAGCAACTTGTAGTTTAGCTAACCAGTTATCCAACTGTTCATTGGTGAGGATGGTTTCAAAGTTGCGGTTGGTGTTGGGGGTGTAGTTTACGTGGGTTGATGCAACGCCTTCACTCTTTACTTCTGATGTTTGCGGTTGATGAGAGCCAAACAAATCGTCCGTACTTCCACTACTTACTGTTGCTGGAGGTTGTGAGTGAATTGAGGGTAGGGGTGTCCCCCCCATATTATCTAACTCACGCCTCCAGCTTTTAAACTCAAAGCGTTCAAAAAGTTCTGCCAGTTTAGTTTTATCAATGGTTTGTGGCGCAAGGTCGCTTAAATTTTCCTGAATGCCCACATCGCAGCGTATCGTAATCAGATCGCGTGCGGTAGGTAGCCAAGGCAGGGCTTTCCGCAAGTTTTCACCCACCACGCCAGTTATATGCTCTGCATTTGCAACGATATTTTCTAGCGAACCATATTGCGTTAACCATTTCACCGCGGTTTTGGGGCCGACTTTTTCAACACCAGGCACATTGTCTGAGGTGTCACCGACCAAAATTAAATAATCAATAATCAAGCTGGGCGGAATGCCAAATTTCTTTTCAACGCCAGCAATATCCAGCACGTCATCCACGCGCCTAAACGCATCGCGCATGGTGTTCACCACCGTAATGTGCTCGTTGACGAGTTGGGTAATATCTTTATCGCCAGTTGAAATAATGGTGCGCACACCTTCGCGTTCAGCTTGCTTGGCAAGTGCGCCAATGACATCGTCTGCTTCTACGCCATTTTCTACAATAAGCGGCCAGCCCATGGCTTTAATCGCCTCAAAAAGCGGCTCAATTTGTACGCGCAAATCATCAGGCATACTGGCGCGGTTGGCTTTGTATTCTGGGTAAATATCATCTCTAAAAGTTTTACCTTTTGCGTCAAAAACACACGCGCTATAATCACTCGGGTAATCTTTGTGCAAACGGCGTAACATATTCAGCACACCTTGAATCGCGCCAGTGGGTTCATTGCGGCTATTGCGTAAGTCAGGCATAGCGTGAAACGCACGGTAAAGGTATGATGAGCCATCAACTAATAACAAAGTTTTCATATTTTTTTGAGTACCTAATATGTCTTTTACAAAAAAAATTCCAAAAATCATTGATCCAGATGTGCAAGGCTTGCACCACACAGGGCATGAATCATGGCATGCATTTGAGATTATGGCAGAATTTGTGGATGCGACCGAACGTCTCAAACAAATCACGCCTGCAGTTTCTATTTTTGGCAGCGCACGTACCGCGCCTAATCACCCATACTACAAACTTACAGAAGAAATTGCGCTCCTGCTCAGTGATGCTGGCTTTAGTGTAATTTCAGGTGGCGGACCTGGCATTATGGAGGCCGCAAATAAGGGAGCTTTTGCAGGAAAATCGCCCAGCATTGGCTTAAACATTGAGTTGCCACATGAGCAAAAAGCGAATGCTTATCAAGATGTGAGCCAAAACTTTAAACACTTTTTTATGCGCAAGGTCATGTTTGTCAAATATGCCAGTGCTTATGTGGTGATGCCTGGTGGTTTTGGTACGCTAGATGAAGTGATGGAGGCAATTACCCTCATACAAACGGGTAAATCATTAAAAATGCCAATTATTTTGGTAGGCGAGACATTCTGGCGCGGTTTAGTTGATTGGTTAAAAACCACATTGGTCAATGAAAAAATGATTTCGCCAGAAGACATGGATTTAATTCAAGTGATTGATGAACCCGCTAAAATTGTTGAAGCCATTTTTAAACATTACGAAACGCGTGGCTTTAAACTCTCTGCGGCTGAAGAGCGTGTTCAACTTTATTTGTAAGAGTCCGCTTATTATGGCTGTTATTTGATAGAATAAACCGCTCGTTGTCTTATTCCATTAAATGGTGATTACTATGTTTAACAATGCAAAAATAGGTGGTTTAGCACTCATTGCTTTATCAGCATTTACTTTATCTGCCCAAGCTAAAGAGCCGCCAGAAGGCTTGCAACCTTTAGAGGAAATTCCTCCTCCTGCCATCAGCAACGAGGAAAATACGGATGAGCCTCAAATTACCATTATTAAGAAAAAAGGCGAAACCATTGAAGAATATCGCATCAATGGTCAGCTTTATATGATGAAAGTCACTCCTGAACACGGCGTACCCTATTACCTACAAAAAGAAGATCAAAACGGCGGCTGGGTTAATATTGGACCAAACGAGCCGCTTATTATTCCTAAATGGACTATTTTTAGATTCTAATTTTTATGCTTTCAAGCGTAGGTAGCTCTTGCTTGAAAGTAACGCGCCGCACTTAAATTCACATTATTTATCTCAATCTATGTCTGTTTTTACTACTGTTAGCATCCCACAACTGCAATCATGGCTTGAGGGCTATGCCATAGGCTCTCTTGTTGAGTTAAAAGGGATTTCTTCTGGCATTACCAATACCAATTATTTTGTCACCACCACACAAAACAAATACGTGCTCACGCTGTTTGAACACAATACAATGGATGAGCTTCCTTATTTTATTGATTTAATGAGACATCTTGCACAGCATCAAATTCTTTGTCCGCAACCGATTAGCAATCAATCTGGTCAAGCACTACATCTGCTTAATGGTAAACCTGCCGTGCTCATTAGCTGCCTCTCTGGGCGCGATATTTCAAGCCCTAACGCTACGCATTGCGCCGCCGTTGGTGTAGCATTAGCCAATATGCACGTAGCAGGGCAAAGCTATCATGCGCAATCTAAAAACCAGCGTGGACAAGATTGGTTTACAGCAACATCACAAAAAGTAATGCCCAAGTTATCAGCAGATGAGCAAGTATTACTTAAGTCAGAACTTGAGTTACAAGCAAATTTAACATGCACTACCATGCCACAAGGCGTTATTCATGGCGACTTATTCCGCGATAATGTATTGTTTGATGGCGATAAATTAGGTGGCATTATTGATTTTTATTACGCTTGTAATGATTGCCTTGCCTACGATGTCGCCATTGCGGTTAATGATTGGTGCTTGGCTGAAAACGGTTGTTTGAATGATGAAAATCTTAACGCCTTAATGACTGCCTACCAAGCAGTACGTCCTTTTAATCACGCAGAACACAGTAACTGGCACAAGCTACTACGCCGCGCCGCGCTACGTTTTTGGCTGTCACGCTTATTTGACTTTCACTTTCCTACCGATGGCGATTTAACACACGCCAAAGACCCCAATCACTTCAAGCGCATTTTGATGCAAAGGATTGCGCTACAATAAACCATGATTGCCATGATGAAAGCGAATGATGAATACACAAACACTACAAATTAAACAAGTCCCCGCAAGCAATGCTTGGGGCTGGATTATGAGCGGTTTTGAGCTTTTTAAAACCTACCCTGTTATGTGGATTGTGTTATTGCTTATTTACCTCGCCATTATGATTCCAATCTCTATGCTACCTTTTATTGGTTCAGTGGCTAGCACCTTATTAGCTCCCGTGTTTGCAGCGGGCATGATGTGGGGTTGCCAAGCCATTTCACGTCATCAAGAGTTAGAAATCAACCATTTATTCCAAGGCTTCAAGCAAAATACAAGCCAGCTCATTACCCTCGGGGCTATTTATATGGCTAGCCTACTGGTCATTACCATTTTTGTTGTGCTGATGCTGGATAAAGAAACCATTGATTTACTTGTTCAAGGTAAAGACTTAAACCCAGCGCAAGCCCGTGGTATTGTATTACCTATCTTAATTGCGTTACTTTTTGCTTTGCCTATTCTCATGGCCTATTGGTTTGCCCCCGTGCTAACAGGCTTACACAATCTCAGCGCAATAGAATCTATGAAGCTAAGTTTTGAAGCCTGTTTAAAAAACTTCATTCCATTTTTACTTTATGGGCTGATTTTTATGATATTGCTGATCATTGCAATTATTCCTTTTGGTTTAGGTTTATTGATTGCAGCACCTGTGATGATGACAAGCTTATATACCAGCTATGCAGATATATTTAGCATAAAAGAGTAAACCGTTTATTTAAACTATGGAATCTCTGCATATTCCATACGTGCTTGAATAGTCGCCGTACGTTTAGCCAAATAGCGTGTATTTCTATGCGCATCATAAAAGCGTGGGTTAGGAATCATCGCTGCCAAACGCGCCGCTTGGTTGGAGGATAAATTAGCTGCATTGGTTTTGTAGTAATATCGCGCAGCGGCTTGTGCGCCAAATACGCCGTTGCCCCACTCAATCACATTCAAATAGATTTCAAAAATACGTTGCTTGCTGAGCATGGCTTCTAGCATGTAAGTGATGACTAACTCTTGCGCCTTGCGCCAAGGGGTGCGCTTGCTGGATAAGAATAGATTTTTTGCTAACTGCTGGCTAATGGTTGAACCACCACTCACAATCTTGCCTTTTTTCAAGTTTTTTTCATACGCTTTTTGAATAGCCTCCCAATCCACCCCTTCGTGGTCAGTAAATTTAGCATCTTCTGAGGCAATAACCGCGCGTTTTAAATGGTTAGAAATCTTTTGATAATCTACCCACTGATGCTTTAACTCAGCTTCTGGCTTTGCTTCTTGAATAATGGCTAATCGATCTTCCATAAAAGCACTTGAAGACGGATTAAATTTAATCCACCAGCAAATGTGCAAAAATACCCAAATTTGATAGAGCAAAACCACACCTAGCAACAACACTAAAGCACGTTTAACAAGCCCACCTGCGCTCAGCGGCGTAGCATAAACCTGCTTATTTAATAACCATTTCACCATTTACAACGCCCTTAACATCGCGATGACTGGCTGAGTTTCAGGGCGAACACCGCGCCAGATGTAAAATGCTTCAGCGGCTTGCTCTACCAGCATTCCTAAGCCATCGGCGACTTGTGCTCCATTCTCACGCGCCTGCTGCATAAATGGCGTTTCTCGTCCGTACATCATGTCATACGCTAAACTATTGTTTGAAAAAATACCATTAGCAATAGGCAAGGCCGTCTCTGTTAAACCTGCTGAAGTTGCGTTAATAATTACATCATATTGCTGTGTAAGTGCCTCAAAACTCAGCACTGAAATACCGCAAGTGGCTTGCTTAATCGCAAGTCGCTTAAGCATAAGATGCGCTTTATCTACATTGCGATTTGCCACGGTAATTACCTTAGGTTGCGCCTCTAGTAAAGGTTGTAACACACCCTGCGCTGCACCGCCTGCGCCTAACAATAAAATCTGTTTGCCTTGCAAGCAGACTTCTAAATTTTTTTCAATGTCATTGACCAAGCCCGCGCCATCTGTATTATCTCCCGCAATATGCCCCCCATTAAAAATCAGCGTATTGCTCGCTCCAGCTACAAAGGCTCGCCCTGTATGCGTTTGACATAATTCGTAGGCTTCAAGCTTAAACGGCACGGTGACATTCACGCCTTTGTAACCTTGCGTAACCAAGCTCTCCAGCGTTACTTCAAAACCATCTAAAGGTGCAAGAATACGTTCGTAGCTAATTTTTTGCCCAGTTTGCTTTGCAAAAGCCTCATGAATAAGGGGTGACTTACTGTGGGCGATTGGGTTGCCAATCACTGCATACTTATCTGACATATTTTAATTAACCCAAGGCAAGCCAGCGTGCCGCCATCCATTAATGAGTGTGCGTTGCTTAAGTTGATTCGCCTCACCCTCAAAGCCTTCTAGCATATTATAAGCTTGGATAAATCCCAGACTTTCTGCAACAACAGCCGCATTGTGTGAGCGTCCACCCGTACGACACATAAAAATAAGTGGTGTATCTTTACTGACCTGCTGAGTCAGCTCATTGGAAAAGTTTGCATTTGCCACCATACCTGGGTAGCTAGCCCATTCAATATGCACTGCTTGTGGCACTCGCCCAACTAACTCCAGCTCAGCTCGAGTACGCACATCAACCAACTTTGCATTGGGTAAAGATTGCAATAACTGATAAGCCTCTTGTGGCGTTAATGCCCCTTCATAAGGCAACTGTTGAGCAATCGCTCGCTGTTTAGCTCGCACTAAAATCTCATTCATGACTTACCCCAGTATTGATTAGATAACGCATTATATCGCCACTCCTTACTATTGCCACAACAATCACATCAACGCACTATTATGGTGCTTATTTTCACATTTTGCACAAAAATAGTGCGTTTTTACAAAACTATAACTCACTAAGTAAATGGTTTAAAAGAAAATTTAGCAGTTCTTTCTTGGCACGTTTCCTGCTAATATACTATGCTGATTTTATTTTATTCGCACTTTAAGTTTATTCATTTTTTTGTTTAGGAGCCCATGCAAATGTCAGTTGCAAATGTAATGAAGATGGTTGAAGAAAACGACATCAAGTTTGTTGATTTTCGTTTCACCGATACACGTGGTAAAGAGCAACACGTCACCGTGCCCGTTTCACACTTTAACGAAGATAAATTTACCGAAGGTCACGCATTTGATGGCTCTTCAATTGCTGGCTGGAAAGGCATTAATGCTTCAGACATGCAGTTAATGCCAGATGCAAGCACAGCCTTTGTTGATCCATTTTTTGACGAGCCAACATTAGTCATCACATGTGATGTGGTTGACCCAACTGATGGTAAAGGTTACGACCGTGATCCACGCTCATTAGCAAAACGTGCTGAAGCTTACTTAAAAGCAACTGGCTTAGGCGATACTGCATACTTCGGTCCTGAACCAGAATTCTTTATTTTTGACAGCATTCAATGGGATGTGGCTATGAGCGGTTGCTCAGTGCGTATCAACTCTGAAGAAGGTGCTTGGGCATCAAATGAGAAATTTGAAGGCGGCAATACAGGTCACCGTCCAGGTATTAAAGGTGGTTATTTCCCAGTGCCTCCAGTCGATTCTTTGCACGATATTCGTTCAGCCATGTGCGCAACTTTAGAATCATTAGGCGTACCTGTTGAAGTACATCACCATGAAGTAGCAACGGCTGGCCAATGTGAAATTGGTACGAAATTCAGCACCTTAACGCAACGTGCTGACTGGACGCAAATCCAAAAATACGTGATTTTAAACACAGCGCACGCTTATGGTAAAACAGCGACATTCATGCCAAAACCATTTGCAGGCGATAACGGTTCTGGTATGCACGTGCACCAATCTGTTTGGAAAGATGGTAAAAACTTGTTTGCAGGTAACGGCTATGCTGGTTTGAGCGAGTTCGCTTTGTACTATATCGGCGGCATCATCAAGCATGCTAAAGCATTGAATGCGATTACTAACCCTGGTACTAACTCATACAAACGTTTAGTACCACACTTTGAAGCCCCAGTTAAATTAGCCTACTCAGCTAAAAACCGCTCAGCTTCTATCCGTATTCCATTCGTACACGGCGAAAAAGCACGTCGCGTTGAAGCGCGTTTTCCAGATCCTATCGCTAACCCATACTTAGCCTTCTCTGCATTACTCATGGCTGGTTTAGACGGCGTTCAAAACAAGATTCACCCAGGTGAGCCAGCAACTAAAGACTTATACCATCTTCCACCAGAAGAAGATGCACAAATCCCAACCGTATGCGCTTCATTAGAAGAGGCTTTAGCGGCTTTGGATGCTGACCGCGAATTCTTAACTAAAGGTGGCGTATTTACGAATGACTGGATTGATGCATATATTGCATTGAAAATGGACGAAGTGAATAAAGTTCGTATGACACCACACCCAGTTGAGTTTGGTTTGTACTACTCTTGCTAATCAAGTCATTGACTTAATAGCAAACTAAAAAAGCACGCTTTGGCGTGCTTTTTTATTGAAACTTAACTACGCGTCAACGCATCTAACTTTAAGCGCGTTATGATTGCATGTTGCCTAAATCAATTAACTCTAATAAACTAAGCTCATGAAAAAACACTTAATTTTGTCATTTGTTGCCATCGCCAGCACGTTTGCTTTAACGAGCAGTGCATTTGCTGAGATTTACAAACATATAGATGCGGATGGTCGCGTTACTTACTCTAACATTAAATCAAAAGGTGCAACCCGCCTTGAGTTAGATCCTGACGCACAAACAATCTCAAACGACCGTGCAAAATCCACACCCAGCAACAGCACGGCAAATAAGCGTACACCTACGCCTGAGAGTTTTCCTCGTGTAGATAAACAAACGCAAAATCAACGTGATGATAAGCGAAAAGAGATTCTACAAAATGAACTTGCTGGTGAAAAAGCGGCACTTGAGCAAGCCAAACAAGCTTATATTGAAGGCGAATCTAACCCTGAAGTATTTAAAGCTGCCAATGGCAAAACCTTTCGCAATACGGC
>JABFSF010000062.1 GCA_013140755.1 Methylotenera sp.
GGCAACGACTGGCTAGAGGGCGGTGGTAAGGTGTTGCCAGGACTAACAAAACGCCGCATCCTTGAGGCATCTTTGCTATAAATCATCCGCTAGATTTAAATAGTGTTTAGTAGATATTTAGGTTATCATTTTTTTAACCTCATGATGTAATTATAGTGAGCAATATCTATTTTGCATTGAAGATTAAAGGTATAAATCAAGGTATATCTCTTGCAACTCATTGATTTATAAATACTGCTGGTGCCCAGAAGAGGACTCGAACCTCCATGTCTTTCAACACAGGTATCTGAAACCTGCGCGTCTACCAATTTCGCCATCTGGGCTTTGGTTGAATAAAGCGTTTTCAACGCGAGCGAATTTTATATTAAAGGTTGGGTAATGTCCAAAGCTAAAAACAAACAGGGTCATCAACATAGCATTAGAAGCAGAGATCCACATGCGGCGCGTGAAGCAAGTCGTTATGAAACACCTATCCCTAGCCGCGAGCTGATTTTAAGCACGATGGCAGAGCAGGGTGTGCCGTTACACGTAGAAACGCTTTACGATTTGCTAGAAGTGAGCGAAGCAGAACGTGAAATTTTCAATAAACGCTTGGGTGCAATGGAGCGTGAAGGGCAAGTTATTCGCAACCGCAAAAATGCGTTATGTATTGCAGATAAGCTTGACTTAATTGCGGGGGTGGTGCAAGGTCATCCTGATGGGTTTGGCTTTTTAGTGCCTGATGATAAAACGAAATCACCAGAAGATTTATTTTTATCTAATAAAGAAATGGCGCAAGTGATGCACGGCGACCGCGTGATGGTGCGCATGGCAGGGTTAGATAGAAAAGGTCGCCCAGAAGGCAAGATTGTTGAAGTGCTAGAACGACGCACCCAAAAATTGGTGGGGCGTGTGATGCAAGCAAGCGGTGTCACCATTGTGGCTGCCGAAGATAAGCGCGTGAATCAAGATATTTTGATTCCTTATCATTTAGATATGGGTGCAAAAGCGGGTCAAGTGGTGATGGTGGAACTCACTTCGCAACCTGCCGCGCACGCCCAGCCCATGGGTAAAGTGGTGGAGATTTTAGGTAACTATGCCGATAGTGGCATGGAAATTGAAATTGCATTGCGTAAGCATAATTTGCCGCATGAGTTTAGTGCTGAGGCCATTAAGTTGGCCGAGTCATACCCAAAACTCGTACAGCCAGCTGATTATAAAGACCGTATTGATTGTCGTGATATGCCGCTTATCACCATAGATGGTGAAACGGCGCGTGACTTTGACGATGCGGTATTTGCTGAGCCGCAAGGTAAAGGATGGCGTTTAGTGGTTGCCATTGCCGATGTGAGTTTTTACGTCAAACCTAGCGATGCGCTCGATAAAGGCGCGTTTGAACGCGGTAATTCGGTATATTTTCCACGCCGTGTTATTCCCATGTTGCCAGAGGCTTTATCCAATGGCTTATGTTCGCTTAACCCTGATGTAGAACGTTTATGCATGATTTGTGATATGCAGCTAGATGGCGCGGGCATTGTGAAGCAATTTAAGTTTTATCCTTCAGTGATGCGCTCAAAAGCACGCATGACGTACACTAAAGTGCATGAAATGTTTCAAAATCCGCAAGGCGAGCTAGCTCTTGAGTTTGCTTGGCTCATGCCACATTTGCAGCATTTACAAAGTGTTTATAAATTGATGCTAGCACAACGTGAAAAACGTGGTGCGATTGAGTTTGAAACCTCAGAAACCATCATGATGTTTAATGAAAATGGCAAAATTGAAAGCATTGTGCCTAGCCACCGTAATGAAGCGCACAAACTTATTGAAGAGTGTATGTTAGCTGCCAATGTGTGCGCGGCTGAATTTTTACTGAAGCATGAACACCCTGCACTTTACCGCATCCACGAAGGTCCAACACCTGAAAAATTGGAGTTACTTCGCACTTTTATGGGCGAGTTTGGTTTTGGCGTGGGTGGTGGCGATAAACCACACGCCAAAGATTACGGAAAATTACTCGATAAAATCAGAACTCGTCCAGATGCCCAATTATTACAAACTGTATTGCTGCGTTCTATGCAGCAAGCGGTTTATAGCCCCGATAACGTTGGCCATTTTGGCTTGGCTTATGAAGCTTACGCGCACTTTACTTCGCCCATTCGCCGCTACCCTGATTTGCTCATTCACCGTGCTATTAAAGCCGTGTTAAAAGGCGAAAAATACAAAGCGGGCGATTGGAACGCACTAGGAATGCAATGCTCTATGACCGAACGCCGCGCCGATGATGCCACACGCGATGTGACTAATTGGCTCAAGTGTTTTTACATGCAAGATAAAATTGGCGAAGTATTTGAAGGTACAGTGGCAGGGGTTACCAGTTTCGGTTTATTTGTGGCACTCGATGGCGTATATGTAGAAGGTTTATTGCACGTGACTGAGCTTGGCAATGATTACTTCCACTTTGATAAAGCCCGCCACGAAATGGCTGGCGAGCGCACAGGCGTACGTTTTAGGTTGGGCGATAGGCTCACCATTAAAGTGGCGCGAGTGGATCTAGAAACCACTAAAATTGACTTTACTTTAGTGAGTAAAGTAGCAGACTTTAATGGCGATGTTTTGGGGCAAAAAAATTCCAGTTCAGGCCTGAAAGAAAGTATTCATGAGGCTACCAGAGATGCTAAAAAGTCATCTGGAGAAAATTTCCCTAAAAAAAAGACATTAAAGTTACCTGAAAAAATCGTGAAATCAACTAAAACTGATGCTGTAAAACCTGCGAAAAAAGCGGTTAAGAAAAACCGTGTTAGGCAGAGTAAGAATAAGGGTAAGCCAAGAAAATGAAAGGTTTAGGGAAGTGCTAATTAAATCAATCGCGCACTCCCCCTTGCCCCACGGAATACCGTCCATTCTGGACGTAATGGGGGAGAATGGAGAATCAAGCACTTATCCCTCTCCCTCAAGAGGAGCGGGAGTTAGTCAGTGTGTCCTTAGGGTAAATCAATTGAATTTCACTCCTTGATTTACTAATTTTAATGACTAAGAAAAAGTCTTATACAGATTAAAAGTACTAATTATGCTGATTAAACTACCAACCAAAATCAGCAGCGTTTTAGTTTTTAGGTGCTTAGTGATGTAGGCAGCAAAGGGTGCGGCAAATAATCCGCCAACAACTAAACCAGCTACGATAATCCACACGCTATGGTCAAGTATGGAAAACAAAGCGGTTGCCACTGTCACTGTTAGAAAAAACTCAGCAAAATTGACTGAGCCTATGGTGGTTCTTGGGTCGTGACCTGAGCCTACCAAAGATGTTGTAACAATAGGCCCCCAGCCACCACCACCAGTTGTGTCCATAAAACTGCCAAACAGTGCTAAAGGTGCAACTTTGGCAGTGCTGATTTCATGGCGAGTCTTAATATGACGAAAAGCTTTACTCAGCACATATAAACCCATTAGTAACAAGTAAGCACTAATGTAAGGCTTAAGTACTTTTCCATCAATATGACCTAAAATGTAGGTGCCGATAAGTGCGCCAATGATGCCAGGTATCAGTAAACTAAAAAATAGTTTTTTATTCACGTTACCCATTTTAAGATGAGTAACACCAGATACACCTGTAGTAAACACTTCGGCTAAATGGGTCGCGCCACTCGCCATAGCTGGCGAGGCACCTACCGCCAACAAGAAACTACTTGAAGTAACACCATAGGCCATGCCAAGTGCACCATCAATTACTTGGGCAATGAGACCAACCGCAACGGCACTCCAAAACATTGGATTATGTAATGCAATACTGATAATCTCAGTCCCATTAAGAATATTATTGCCAAAAAATAATTGATAAATGAAGTAGAAAATAAGCGAGGTTAATACCGCCACAACTACATAGCTGGCAATTCTAAGGAGTGGGTGATCGGATGCATGGGTAACCTCATATTCCGCAGGGGGAAGACCTAGCGCAACATGTGGTTGACTAATCTCTTTATCATCTAAATCTAACCGTCTAATTTTCAAAATAAAACTCCCATTTGGCATACCAATAGTCGGATGCAATCAATAAAAAAACCATTATATTTTATTTTTAATAATTCAATATACTTGTTACCTATATTGATATAGTTAAATGGAATATAGGGGTTGATTGGTGAGATTGGCAGTAGGGCGGTATATTGCAGATAAAAGTAGTTAAGAGCGTCAAGTGTTGGTTGACAAAACCGTTATAATAAAACCACTACTTAATAGAGAATGAAAAATGACAGCTAAACAATTTTGTGTCATGACAGTAGGTCGTAGCGGCTCAACGGCTTTAATGAATTATTTGCAAACGTTTGATGATATTGCTCTGCCTTGCAAAGAGATTGACTGTGTTGATAATGAATTAGTGCACCCTAAGTTTTCGGCGCAGTATCAGGCGGCTTATAGCAAGCTAAGCGGAGAGCTTGTTGCTGATAATGATGCACTGATTAACACTTTTTTTAAACGCCATGAGTCTTTAGCTTATGTAGGGTTTAAGTCTATGCCTAATCGGCACGCTAATCTTGCGCAGTGGTTAAATCGCTCTGATGTGCAGATGATTGCATTATGGCGTGAGGATGTAGCCTCTACGGTGGCTAGCTTTATGAAGGCACAAGAAACTGGCTCGTGGCGGCGTGATGGTGCAACTGGGGCTGATGCCAAATGGTACTTTGATGTGCAAAAACACGGTGAAATGGCATTGAATAATTTAGCTTACGTGTTAAAAAGTAATGCAATTTTAAAAAATGCCCCCAATGCGATTAAATTGAGTTACGAGGCATTATGCGATACGCAATTTAACCATCCTGAGTTAAATCAGTTTTTTAATCGCACCGTTAAAATTAACAACCCTAAGCCACCTACTTCTGCTGAACAATATGTAGAAAATTGGGCTGAGTTTAAGCAGTTTATTGCAGAGGCAACTCAAAAGCTTGAGCAACTTCAGCAGAAAAAAATAAATTCTAAAACAAAACCATCAAGCAGTGAGGTCATGGAGCTTTCAGCCATTATGCCAGAGCTTGCACATGTGTTAGGGTATTTAGAGAAATTGGCAAGTGTTGCACAAAAACGTGCTACTGACTTTAAAGACATTCAAGCACTCTGTTTGTTTATTGGTTACCCTCGCAGCGGGCATAGCATTGTCGGGGCTTTGCTGGATGCACATCCTGAAATTTGCATTGCACAAGAGTTAGACATTACGCGCTGTTTGCGTGCGGGAATGTCACGTAATGTGATGTATCACTTAATGACAGAAAATAGCCGTATTTTTACCGAGCAAGGTAAACGCTGGAATACCTATAACTACGAAGTGGCGGGGCAGTGGCTAGGTAAAACACCATTTTTGAAGGTCATTGGCGATAAAAAAGGCGGGGGGCTTAGCCGTGCTATTGCGCAAAGTCCAGCTATTTTGGATGTGATTCGCACTACATTTAAGGTGCCGCTTAAGTTTATTCATATTACTCGTAACCCATTTGATAATGTGGCTACCATTGCGGCTAAGCAGAGTATGCCGTTAGACCAAGCTGCAACGCTTTATTTTAATATGGCTAATACAGCAGCAATGGTTAAGACGAAACTAGCGCACCAAGAGCTTTGCGAAATCAGTCACGAGGCGTTTATTGCCAACCCACAAGCAGTGCTTGATCAATTGGTGCAGTTTTTAGGCTTAAATGCTACGCCAGAGTACTTATCTGCTTGTGCGGGAATCGTGAATAAAACGCCACATCAAAGTCGTCATCAAGCCGATTGGACAGCCGCGCAAAAAGACAAAATGACGAACACTATGCAGCAGTTTGATTTTTTAAAACATTATCAATTTGATGGTGAGTAAACATGGCACGCATTATTTACGCATGGGAGCTTGGTGATGATTATGGGCATATCGGTAGCTTTATGCCTTTGGCTTTGGCATTGCGTGAGCAAGGGCATGAGGTTATTTTTGTTACTAAAGAATTAAATAATGCTGAAACTGTGGTTTCAAAATACAAATTTCAAGTACTGCAAGCCCCTATTTGGAATGAGAAGGATAAATCGCTTCCTAACCCGCCACTGAATTATACCGAGATTATTTTACGGTTTGGTTTTTTAAATAAAACAGCACTTTCTGCATTAAACCGTGTTTGGCTTGGTCTATTTGCGTTAATTAAGCCAGATTTAATCATTGCCGATCATAGCCCTGTTGCCTTATTTTCCGCGCGAGCCGTTGGTTTGCGGCGTGTGGTATATGGTACTGGTTTTTGCTCTCCGCCGCATATTTCGCCCATGCCCAATATGCGCTATTGGAACAAAGTATCGCAAGAACGTTTAGAAAAAGTTGATGCCCATGCGTTGGCAGTGATGAATAGTTTGTTGCTTGATATGCAAAGTAAAGCCTCGCCAATGCAAAGTGTCGCCGACTTATTTAAGGTGAATATTGATTTTTTATGCACCTTTCCTGAAATGGATCATTACCCGCAACGTAGCCATGCTCAGTATTGGGGGCCAGTATTTAACACGGCACACGGTCGTGAGATGCATTGGCAAGTAGAAGCAACACAAAAGACGCGCAAGCGTATTTTTCTTTATTTAAAGCCAGAGTATGCCGCGTATAAAAAGGTGTTGGCGAGCTTAAAAACTTTAACTGATGCTCAAGGTGAGCTGAGTGCTGATGTGCTGATTTTTAGCCCTAATGTGCCGCAAACTGTGACACAGCAATTTGCGGGTGAGCATTTGCGCTTTGCCACAGAGCCCATTCAGCTGGCCAGTATATTGCCCGAATGTGATTTGGCAATTTGTCATGGGGGGCATGGTACATTAGCCGCTTGTTTAATGGCAGGCGTGCCTTTATTATTATTGCCCATGCACTTAGAGCAATTTTTAGCCAGTGTGCGTATCAAGCAACTAGGGGCGGCAAAAATTGTGAATCTTGAAACAAAAAAAGCAATTGATTTTGATGCCCTAATCGTACAGTTGCTTACCGAATCCAGCTATCAGCAGGCGGCACAAACGTTTGCAAAACGGTATGCACAATTTAATCCGTCAGCACAATTTGCCTTAATGGCAGAAAAAATCAATCAGTTAATACATAAAACTACATAACATGTTAACAAACCAATTACCTGATGCCATTGAGTACTTTGATGGGCTGAGTATTCACTTGGTTTGGCAACGTATCAATGCAAATCTTAAAGTAAGTTTGAGTCAGTTTTGGTTAGTTCAAGGTGCAATTGCCGACCCGCAAGAGGCGACTCGTCGCACACAAGAAGCCGTATGTTTGGCGGCAGATGCACAGGGGAATATTGCGGGAGTGAGCACAGTGTATGTTGCGTCATTTGGGGTGCCACCACAGCCATATTATTTTTTTAGAACATTTATTCGTCCAGATTGCAGAAAATTAGGTTTGGTAACGCGATTGTTTCGGCATGGAGATGCGCATTTGGCACAGTGTTTTAATGTCTTAGATAACACGTCACCACGTGGCACGGTGATTGTGACTGATAATCTAAGGCTTAAGCATCCAAGAGCTAAATTGATGATCCAAGCGCAAGGATTTACCCTATTGGGCATGACTGCAGAAAAAAAAGAAGTGTGGATAAAAAAGTTTGTTTAGCGTTTAAGTTGAGAATCAATGTCAAATCACTGTTTAGATTGTGGCACATGTTGCGTGACCTACCGCGTGTCCTTTTATTGGGGTGAAACGACCTCGCACGAAAAAGGCATTGTGCCGCAAGAGCTCACTAAAGCCATTAGCCCACACCATGTTTGTATGAAAGGTACGCAAACTAAGCCTTCGCGTTGCGTTGCTTTGCTGGGCGAAATTGGACATAAGGTAAGCTGCAGTATTTATGAGCAACGCTCTAGTACTTGTCGTGAGTTCGAAGCTGGAACTGAGGCTTGCAACAAAGCGCGGTTACAACATGGACTTTCAATGCTGGAAATTAGCTAACTCTTGCACTCTAATACTTCCCAACGTTGCATTTTTGCTTCAACTTCAGCTTCAATTTCGCTCAGTCTTGTTTGTAAGCTTTTAACTTGATTAGGGTTGTCTTTATAAATATTTGCATCGGCTAAACTGACGCCAATTTTAGCTTGCTCGGCTTCTAGTTTTTCAAGTTGTTCAGGTAGGCTTTCTAACTCTTTTTGTTCTTTAAAGCTTAGTTTGCTCGCGGGTGTTTTTTCTAGGGGTTCTTTTACGCTGGGTTTGCTAGCAACGACCTTAGCCTGCGCAGTTTTTTCAGCTTCTCGTTGTTGAGTGTAACGTTGCCAATCATCATAGCCGCCGCCAAATTCGGTGAGTTGCCCATTACCTTCAAACGCAATCACTTGTGTGACGGTGTTTTCTAAAAAAGCTCTATCGTGGCTCACCAAAAATAGCGTGCCATTAAACTCTTGTAGCAAACTTTCTAGTAGCTCTAGGGTATCAATATCTAAGTCGTTGGTGGGTTCATCTAGCACGAGAATATTGGCTGGGCGCGCAAATAGCCTAGCGAGTAATAAGCGATTACGCTCGCCGCCAGAGAGTGATTTTACAGGCGAGCGTGAGCGTTGTGGTGGAAATAGAAAGTCTTCTAAATAGCTAATGACGTGTTTGCGTTGGTTGCCGATTTCTACAAAGTCTGAGCCTGGGCTGATAGTGTCTGCCAGAGTCGCTTCTTCATTAAGTTGCTCGCGCATTTGGTCAAAATAGGCCACGCTTTGCTTGGTGCCGCGCTCGATGTTGCCGCTATCTTGTTCGATTTCACCCAAAATGAGTTTGAGTAGCGTGGTTTTTCCAATGCCGTTAGGGCCAAGTAGGCCAATTTTATCGCCGCGTAAAATACGAGTGCTAAAGTTTTTAATGAGCGTTTTATTGCCATAGGCTTTGCTCACGTTATCAAGCTCGGCAATCAATTTTCCGCTACGCTCGCCTGCATCCACATTGAGTTTTACATTGCCTTGACGTTCGCGACGTGCGGCGCGTTCTAAGCGCAAGGCTTCTAAGCGGCGTACGCGCCCTTCGTTACGGGTACGGCGGGCTTTAATGCCTTGGCGAATCCATACTTCTTCTTGCGCTAGAAATTTATCAAACTTAGCGGCATGAGTTTCTTCTACTGCCAATAATTCCTCTTTTTTGATTTGGTAGTTGGTGAAATTCCCTGTGAAATCGGTCAACTTCCCACGGTCAAGCTCGGTAATGCGTGTGGCGAGTTTGTCTAAAAAGCGTCTATCATGGGTAATAAATAGCACACTGCCGTTAAAACTGAGGAGTAAATCTTCTAGCCATTCAATCGCGCTTAAATCCAAGTGGTTGGTGGGTTCATCAAGAAGTAGTACTTCAGGCTCAGCCACCAGTGCGCGTCCTAAGGCTACACGCTTACGCCAGCCGCCTGAAAGCGTGCTAATTAGTGCATCTGCATCTAAATTCAAACGGCTTAACACAGCCTCAACCCGCGATTGTGCTACCCAGCCATTTTGTGCATCTAGCTCGTGTTGTAAGGTCTGCATTTGGGCCATGAGTGCCTCAATATCCGCATCTGCTTGACTCATGTCATGGGTTACTTGATGGTAATCTACCAGTATTTGTTGCAAAGCACCTAGGCCTTCAGCCACGGCTTCAAAAATGGTGTGCTGTGTGTTGAGCTCAGGCTCTTGCGGCACATAGACAATGCTAGTATTGGGTGCACGCCATACCGTACCATCATCAAGTTTAGCAGTACTTGCAATGACTTTTAGCAGGCTAGATTTACCTGCTCCATTACGACCAATCAACCCTACGCGCTCCCCTGCATCTAGCTGAAATGCAGC
Organism: Methylotenera sp.; assembly: GCA_013140755.1. Lineage (GTDB taxonomy): Bacteria > Pseudomonadota > Gammaproteobacteria > Burkholderiales > Methylophilaceae > Methylotenera. Next base: position 9,751 of record JABFSF010000062.1, read on the forward strand.
GTGGTCAAGCAGCGCGTGATGCCCATAGGCAAGCGAGGCGTTATCAAGAGTAATGTATGGCATAAATATTAATAAGCTTAGTTTAAATAGGCGCGTATTATAGGCTTTTGTTGAGAAATTGCATTGCTTGTATCAGCTTTTGGAACAAATGCTACATTGTGCAGTCACAACGTGCATCAAGTCCGCATTGTAATGACAACGCATTCAGTGCGATAATGAACATTCATTTTTGGAGATGGACATGCAGTTTACAATTAAAAAATTACTTTCTAGTTTGTGTTTGACCGCTTTTTTATTCGCAACTTTATCTTCTGCGCAAGCAGGATCTAAAAATAAAACTTATACTGAAGATGAGTTTTTAAACGGGTTTAGTGGTAAGACAAAACAAGTTTTTACAGAGAAGTTAGGCAAACCTTTTAAAACGGAACAGTCTGTGAAACCTTCTGGGGCTTCTACGGTAATGCTCAAAGCTGGAGCCGATGAAAAAAACTCTAAACCAGTTAAGGTGGAAATGTGGTACTACAAAAACATTGTGAGATATGACCCAAAACGTACTTACAAAGAAACTGAAGTTACTTTTGTGAACGATAAAGCGATGAACATTGCTTTTTTTAACAACCGATAAGTGAATGGCTAGTCATCTTACTAACCTTGTTTGTAAGATGTAAGTGCACGATTTTGAATTACAAACCTCTAAGAGACATCGCTTAGAGGTTTTATTTTTTGTTAAATGCTTGTTTATTAAAAATGCTAAAAATGGTATTTTATCGTTCTTTTCAATGTGTTAATTAAATGGAGTAATTATGGCAGTTCTACGTACACTTTCTATCATCAAACCTGATGCAGTAGCAAAAAATGTAATCGGTAAAATCTACACACGTTTTGAAAACGCTGGCTTAAAAGTCGTTGCTGCAAGAATGGCACAATTGACACAAGCTGAGGCTGAAGGTTTTTATGCAGTTCACGCTGCGCGACCATTCTTTGCTGATTTAGTGAAATTCATGATCTCAGGCCCAGTGATGATTCAAGCATTAGAGGGTGAAAATGCTGTGCAAATCAACCGTGATTTGATGGGTGCAACTAACCCTAAAGAAGCCGCTGCTGGTACTATCCGCGCTGATTTTGCTGAAAGTATTGATGCAAACGCTGTTCACGGTTCAGATTCTGCAGAAAATGCGGCAATCGAAATCGCTTACTTCTTCGGCAAATAATTTAATAATTCGATCTTCGTTGCTATGCTGCGCTGCCCACAGAAAATTATGCTTTGCGTACACAACGTATGCGGTGTTTTAATTTTCTGTTCGCGCTAAGCCTAGTTTAGAAGCTTAAATTATTACCAAGTAATTAAGGTAAAAAAACAATTTTGGTCAATCTACTCAATTTTAATCAGCCTCAGTTGGCACAATGGTTCGTGGAGCATGGCGAAAAGCCTTTTCGCGCCAAGCAGTTGATGCGCTGGATGCACCATTTTGGCGTACATGATTTTGAGTTGATGACTGATATTGCCAAAAGTCTGCGCGAAAAACTGAGTACTGAGGCAGAGATTGTTCTGCCTAACGTGCAGCACGAACAAATATCCAATGACGGAACCCGTAAGTGGCTGATTGGTGCGGACGCCGCCAATAGCATCGAGACGGTGTTTATCCCCGAGGATGATCGCGGTACTTTGTGTGTCTCTAGCCAAGTGGGCTGCGCGCTAGAGTGTACGTTCTGCTCTACCGGACGTCAGGGTTTTAACCGAAACCTGAGTGTTTCTGAAATCATCGGTCAGTTAGCCATTGCAGATCAGTCATTACGTCAGGAAACGGGTTATGACATGCTGGTGCCAGGTGAGCGTATCATCAGCAACGTGGTGATGATG
>JABFSF010000126.1 GCA_013140755.1 Methylotenera sp.
GTGGCTTAGTACCTGCGATGGATAGATTGAAAGAAGACTGTCCTGTTGCGCTGGCCGTTTCGTTGCATGCGCCAAATGATGCGCTACGTGATGTGATTGTGCCAATCAATAAGAAATACCCGCTTAAAGAGCTGATGGCAGCGTGTAACCGCTATCTTGAAAAAGCGCCGCGTGATTTTGTGACGTTTGAGTATGTGATGCTAGATGGTGTGAACGATACGGTGGAGCATGCACACCAGTTGCTTGATCTGGCGAAAAACGTTTCCTGCAAGTTTAATTTGATTCCTTTTAACCCATTTCCCAACAGTGGTTACGAAACTTCCAAACCTAGCCATGTACGCGTATTTCGCGATATTTTGATGCAAGCAGGTTATGTGGTTACCGTGCGTAAAACTCGTGGTGAGGATATAGATGCTGCTTGTGGGCAGTTAGCTGGTAAAGTGTTAGATAAAACTAATCGTACGAATAAACGAATTCCTATTGAGGCGGTAATATGAATGTGATGCTAAAAAAAATACAACATTATTTGTTATGTAGTTTAGTTGTTTTTGTAGTGTTTGGCTGTGCTACGCAACAAAAGTATACTGAAAAAAATAATGAAAACCTTAAAAAACGCGCTCAAGCACATACCGATTTAGGGGCTATTTATTATCAAGAAAATCAACTTGAAATTGCTTTAGAAGAGTTCACCGAAGCCACAAATATTGATCCTTCTTTTGGTTTGGCGTTTAACGGTTTAGGGTTGGTGAATGCAAGGCTTGGTCAAGATGAGATGGCTGAGACACATTTTAAAAAATCAATACAATTAGAGCCTACAAATTCAGAATCTCGCAATAACTATGGTAGTTTTTTATGTGCGAGGAATCGTGCTGATGAGGCAATCACGCAGTATTTAGAAGCTGTGAAAAACCCTTTATATTTAACGCCACAGGTTGCATATACCAATGCTGGCATTTGCGCAAAACTCAAAGCAGATGCAGTGAGTGCTGAGAGTTATTTTCAAAAGGCTTTGCAATTTGATCCTTTATTCCACATGGCAGCTTACCAGTTGGCATCAGTGCAATTTAAGCGTAACGATGCAGTTGCGGCAAAAAAATCCTTGCAAAATGCACTCTTGGATCAACCTAGTGCTGAAATGCTTTGGTTGGCGGTGCAAATTGAACGCGCTGTAGGCGATAAAGATAATGAGGCCAGTTATGCTTTGCAATTAAAAAGGCAATACCCTAGTTCAGCACAAACTAAGCTATTGCTCAGTGGGAGTTAATTGTGATGGATAAGCAAGAAATCAATGCTGAGCCCACTTCACCACAATCAGCAGCCTCATTAGGCGAGGTGTTATGGGCGGCAAGAGAAGCAAAAAAACTTACGGTACAGGATGCCTCTAATTATTTACGATATAGCGTAAAACAAATTGTTGCATTAGAAGCCAATGCATTTAGTGAACTGCCAGATGCTACCATTACACGGGGATTTATTCGCAATTATGCCCGATACTTAGATTTGGATGCAGAACCTTTATTGGCGAGTTATCGTGCACGTGTGCCTCAAGTTATCCATGAAACACTGCATGTTAAATCAGACTTACATCAAGTTGTCTCAAGTGCAGACAATCGCCCTTGGCTTAAATATATTCTAGGTAGTATTTTAGCGTTACTTTTTTTAGTTGCTTGGCTGTTTTATTTGGATTACATGCCAAAACCTACGCAAACTGAGACACTGCCACTTACTAAATCTTCCAGTGAAACTCAGCCTACATTGCCAGAATCTTCAGTGCAGCAACCTATACCAAGTGTTGATTTGGCAACGCTTGAAGCCGCGCCAGCCGTAGTAAGTAATGATGATGTCAGTACACTTGAGGTTGCACCGCAAATACCGATGCCTCAATCAACAGCTGTGGTGAATGCTGAAGAAGTGATGGCCAACCCAGTAATTGCACAAAATCCACCTGTAGCTCTCAATCAAAGTAACTCTGAAGTAGGCGTAAACCCACTCTTTCGGCAGGGGAGTGCTTCTTTTTCAGAAGAAACATGGATGCAAGTGAAAGACAAAACAGGCAAAATTGTGTATGAAAATCTAGCACCAGCCAATAGTGTGGGGTACTTCAAGGGAATTCCTCCGTTTGAAGTCGTCATTGGTAACGTTCAAGCAACAAAACTGATGTTCTTGAATAAAGATGTGAATATCACAGCACAAGCCAAAAATAATGTAGCGCGTGTTCGTTTGGAGTAGTCGTTGAGTTTGTTTGCACAATTAAAACCCAAGGATACTTTGCAAGTGATGGTAGGTCATGTGCCTGTAGGAGGTGGCTTGGCTGGCACTACACCTGCATCTGTTGTGGTGCAAAGCATGACCAATACCGATACGGCTGATGCTTCAACCACAATTAATCAAGTGTTTGAGTTGTGGCAGGCAGGTAGTGAGGTGGTGCGCATTACTGTGAATTCGCCTGAAGCTGCCGCACAAGTAGGTAATATTCGCCGTGGGTTAGATGCATTAGGCTGTAATGTGCCGCTTGTGGGCGATTTTCACTATAACGGTCACAAACTACTTGCGGCTTATCCTGATTGTGCGCAATCTTTAGCTAAATATCGCATTAACCCAGGTAATGTGGGCAAAGGCAGTAAGCGCGATGAACAATTTTCGGCAATGATAGAAACCGCTATTCAGTACGATAAATGCGTACGTATTGGCGTGAACTGGGGGAGTTTAGACCAAGCTAAAATGGCGCAAATGATGGACGATAATGCTAAGCTTGCCGAGCCGCTCGCGCCAGATGCTTTAATGCGTGAAGCCCTTATTCAATCTGCCCTAGAAAGTGCGCAATATGCGGTAGAAATTGGCTTGCCAAAAAACAAAATTATTATTTCATGTAAAGTCAGCAATGTGCAAGATTTAGTCTCAGTATATTCTGAGCTGTCGAATCGTTGCGATTACCCACTGCATTTAGGTTTAACCGAAGCTGGTATGGGTTCAAAAGGCATAGTAGCCTCCACCGCAGCACTCGCGTTGTTATTGCAGCAAGGCATTGGCAACACCATACGTGTTTCACTCACGCCAGAGCCGCATGAATCGCGTACGAAAGAAGTCATTGTAGCGCAAGAGATATTGCAAACCATGGGCATTCGCTCATTCACTCCGTTGGTCACTGCCTGCCCAGGGTGCGGGCGTACGACATCGACGTACTTCCAAGAGCTTGCCATGCAGATTCAAAGCTATTTACGCAACCAAATGCCTATTTGGCGTAATCAGTATGCAGGTGTAGAAAATATGAGTGTGGCGGTGATGGGCTGTGTGGTGAACGGACCAGGCGAGTCTAAGCTTGCTAATATAGGCATTAGTCTGCCTGGTACGGGCGAGGTGCCTGTTGCACCTGTATTTGTAGATGGTGAAAAAACGGTCACGCTGAAAGGCGAGCATATTGCGCAAGAGTTCCAAGCGATTGTAGAAGAATATGTGCAAAAAAATTATGCAGTGGATGGCAAATTGCGCGATAAAATTTCGTCTAATTTAAATATAACAATCCCAATAAAAGCGTTAAAGTGAGTTTTAAGTTGATTTTTTGCATATTTAGTGCAAATATTCTCTTATAAATTTACATTCCTTTAAGTTGACATTATGTTAATTGAATTCAAAGTCACTAATTTTCGTTCAATCCGTGAAACGCAAACGTTAAGTATGGTTGCGTCTACAGATAGGGACTTGGTAAGCAACACGTTTGATACAGGCGTTACTGGATTACCCAAACTTTTGCGTTCAGCAGCGATTTATGGACCAAACGCTGCAGGTAAAAGCAACATCATCGCTGCGTTGGCTTTTGTAGAAAATATGGTGACTGACTCTGCGCGTGAAGCGCAAGTGGGCGAACCTATTGATATTCAACCATTTCGATTAAGCTCGGCTAGCCGTGATCAGGACACCGAGTTTGAATTGCACTTTGCAGTGGAAGGCGTGCGCTATCAATATGGTTTTACGCTCAATAGAGAGCGCATCACCAGCGAGTGGTTGACTGCCTATCCATTAGGTGCTCCGCAGCGTTGGTTTCAGCGTGCTTATGATGTTGCTACCAAAAAAGATGTGTATAAGTTTAGCGATTTGTTTGATGAAGGTAAGTTGCGTCAGGAACGCGCTAATTACACAATTGCCAATAATCTTTATCTTTCGGTTGCAGTGCAAAAGAATAGTCAAAAACTACTACCAGTTTTTACTTGGTTTCAGAAAACTCTCCAATACATTTTATCAATGAGCCATATTGGTTCTGCAAGAACAGCTCGTATGTGCCTAGAATCGGAAGGGAAAAATCAAGTATTGGCTCATATGAATGCTGCAGGAATTAAAGTTAAGGATGTGAATGTAGATAAAAGAATTTTTTCAGAAAGTGATTTGCCTGAAGACTTTCCTGATGAGCTTAAACCGAGAGTCCTAAAAGAAATGCAAGATGCAGTTAGGCTCGAAACTAGATTTTTATATCAAGAAAATGAGTCTGAAAATCTCATTCCTTTCGATTTGGATGATGAGTCTGATGGTACTCGTGCTTTGTTCGCATTCGCTTCTCGTTGGATTGATATGTTAAAAAATGATGAGGTGCTATTTATTGATGAGATTGATAGTAGTTTGCATCCTTTGCTGGTGCATCATTTAGTTAGTTTATTAAACTGCACTAATAGTAAGTCACAACTTATTTTTACGACCCATGATACTACCTTGCTAAGCCAGCACATGATGCGTCGAGACCAAGTTTGGTTTGTGGAAAAAGATCAGCAACAAAGTACTCAATTGTATTCTCTGGCAGAATTTAGCCCGCGTAAAAACGAAGCAATTGAAAAAGGCTATTTGAATGGACGTTATGGCGCAATTCCATTTTTAAGTAAGTTGGATTTTTATGGGTAGTGAGAATTTATTTCACAAAAATCGTGAGCGTCTAACCAGCGGATTCGCTCGTAAAAGTGCCACAAGAAGTAAAGCATATCAACCAAGTCGGCCTCACATCTTAATCGTGTGTGAAGATAGTAAAAGTAGTGTCTTCTATTTTGAAGCAATGGCAAACGATTTACGTTTGAGTGCTGTTAATGTTAGAGGTGGAGAGTGTGGTTCTGCCCCTAGCTCAGTACTTGAGTACGCAGAAAAACAATATATGCAATCTATAAAAGATGGTGATAGATATGATATTGTTTATTGTGTATTCGATAGAGACAATCACGATAGCTTTGAAACTACAGTCAAACAGATTAAGACCTTAAATGCAAATAAAAAAACCGTTTTATGCGATTACCACAACCCCTTGTTTTGAGTTTTGGCTATTATTGCATTTCAGTTATACAGACAAAGCTTACAATGTCAAAGGAAATAAATCTTCATGTGACTGCGTAAATCAAGATTTACAGCGGTATTGGAAAAAGGCATTTAATGTTGAATATGGTAAAAATAAAGGTGATATTTACCAAAAACTTAAAGGCGATAAAGCAACAAATGCAATTAAACATGCTAAACAATTAAGTCTATTGTATAAGGAAACTGGTTCAGAGAACCCACAAACCAACATGCACGAGTTGATTGAATATCTACAGTCAATAAAGCGATAAATCTTATGAGCAATCAATTTCAAAGTATTAAAGGGTTTTACGACATCTTGCCAGAGGCGACGCCGCTGTGGTTTAAGCTTGAAGACACGGCTCGTCGTGTGTTAGCGCAATATGGATACAACAATATTCGGATGCCTTTGGTGGAAAGCACTGATTTGTTTGTGCGTAGCGTGGGCGAGCATACTGATATTGTAGAAAAAGAAATGTACGCATGGACAGATGCGCTCAATGGCGACAAGCTCACTTTGCGCCCTGAAGGCACGGCGGGTTGCGTGCGGGCAGTGGTGGAAAATAATCTTACCTATAACGGCCCTGTGCGCTTGTGGTATAGCGGTGCGATGTTTAGGCATGAAAACGTGCAAAAAGGTCGCCAACGTCAGTTTCACCAAATTGGTGTGGAAGCTTTTGGTTTTGCCACGCCAGAAGTGGATGCAGAGCAAATTGTGTTGTTAGCAAGATTATGGCGCGAACTGGGCATTGCCGATGTGGAACTACAAATCAACAGCATTGGCGATGCGCATGAACGTGCAGAGTATCGCAATGTGCTGATTGCTTATTTTGAGCAACATTCAGACTTATTGGATGAAGACGCAAAACGTCGTTTACATACCAATCCTTTACGCATATTAGATAGCAAAAATCCGCGGTTGCAATCAATCTGCGAAGCTGCGCCTAAATTGCTTGATTGTTTAGGCGATGAAACCCGTGCGCATTTTGATAGACTATGCCAATTACTTACTGATGCTGGCGTGGCTTACACCATCAATGCGCGTTTGGTGCGTGGTTTAGATTATTACAACCGCACCGTGTTTGAGTGGGTTACCACCAAACTTGGCGCACAAGGCACCATTGCTGGCGGCGGACGCTACGACACCTTGGTGGAACGCTTAGGCGGCAATGCCACCCCTGCTTGCGGCTTTGGCATTGGCTTGGAGCGCGTGTTTTTGTTGATGCAAGAGTATGGTGTAACGGCGAATAATGCACCTGATATTTACTTGGTGAACGTTGGTGAACTCGCTGAAAAACAAGCGTTTACAACAGCAGAAACCTTACGCAGTACGGGCTTAAGCGTGGTGTTGCACGCAGGCGGTGGCAGTTTTAAATCGCAAATGAAAAAAGCGGATAGAAGCGGCGCACGTTATGCGGCGATTTTAGGCGATGATGAAGTGCAAGCAGGTGTGATTGCACTCAAGCCCTTGTTGCAAGCGGGTGAGCAAGTGAAATGCTCATTAACAGAAGTGTTAAAACATATTACATTGTGACCACTTTGGCTAATAATTCAACGCCTTTGCTGCAAATTTCGCAGCTTAGTATTGCACCTAACAAAATGCCAGCGCGTTTGTTAGTGAATAACGTTGGCTTTAATATTGAAGCAGGTAAAACGACTTGCGTAGTGGGTGAGTCTGGCAGTGGTAAAAGCCTCACGGCGTTGGCGGTCATGGGTTTGCTCTCAAAGCAATTGCAACTCAATGCGGGCAACATTTTGTTTAATGATGCTGAATTGGGTGTGCAAGATATCACGATGTTGGATGAAGTGAGTTTGCAAAAAATTCGCGGCAAAAAAATTGCCATGATTTTTCAGGAGCCAATGACCTCACTCAATCCAGTATTGACGGTAGGTTACCAAATTGGCGAAAGTCTCACTAAGCATTTGGGTTTAAAAGGTGAGCTTTTAAAAATCAAAATTGCCAACTTGCTTGAGTTGGTAGGGATTCCGCCCGCACGTGCCAATAGTTACCCTGATGAGCTTTCAGGCGGGCAACGCCAGCGCGTGATGATTGCCATGAGTATTGCTTGTGAGCCACGATTACTCATTGCCGATGAGCCAACGACTGCGCTGGATGTGACAGTGCAAGCGCAAATATTGAAACTGCTGGATGATCTGAAAACCAATATGAACATGGGTATGCTGTTTATTACGCATGATTTTGGCGTAGTGGCGGATATTGCTGACCAAGTAGTGGTGATGTTTAGAGGTGAAATTGTAGAAACAGGTACCAAAGACCAAGTACTCAATCACCCGCAACACCCTTATACGCAAGCACTGCTGGCTTGTGTGCCTGATGTAGAAGGCAGTAAAGCACTCAAACCAATCGATTATGCTTGGTTAAATGAAAGCGTACACGAGGTTGTGGCATGAGCGAAGCGATTCTAATCGCCAATCATTTAGTTAAAACATATACGCAACGTAGCGGAAGGTTTGGTTTTGGCACCACGCAAGTGAAAGCCTTAGATGGTGTCAGTGTGAGTTTACGCGCAGGATCAACATTGGCCGTTGTAGGAGAATCTGGTAGTGGTAAATCCACGTTAGCGCGTTGTCTGTTACAATTGCAACCCTTGGATAGTGGTGAAGTGCTTTTTGACGGGCAAGACCTGGCTAAAATGTCTGCAACGGCATTAAGGAGTGTACGTAAAAACCTGCAAATGGTGTTTCAAGACCCGTTTGCTTCACTTAATCCGCGTATGCGTGTGGGTGAAATTGTAGGTGAAGGCTTGCTAATACACGGCTTGGGTAGCACTGCTGAACAGCAACAAAAAGTCATCGCCATGCTCAAGCGTGTGGGTTTGACTGAGGCGGATATGCAAAAATATCCGCATGAGTTTTCAGGTGGGCAAAGGCAGCGTATTGGTATTGCCCGTGCTTTGGTGTTGCAACCTAAAGTAGTGGTATGCGATGAGCCTGTGTCTGCACTGGATGTGTCAATACAAGCGCAAATATTATTGCTACTTAAAGCGTTACAGCAGGAAATGGCACTGAGTTATATTTTTATTAGCCATGATTTACGTGTTGTGCGCCACATTGCAGATGATATTGTGGTGATGACGCAAGGCAAAGTAGTGGAGCAGGGAAAAGTGGAAGCGATTTATAATGCCCCACAACATGAATATACAAGGAACTTGCTATCAGCGATTCCTGGTAAAAAGGCTGTAGGGGTTTGATTGCTCAAACCCTAATACGATTTAACACGAAATTAGGAAAAAGTAATGGCATACGATTTAGAAGAACAAGAGCAGTTAGACGAACTTAAAGCGTGGTGGAAAACGCATGGTAAAACAGTGACTAATGCAGTGTTGGCTGTTTTGGTGGCTTACGCTGGTTATCAAGGTTGGCAGTACTTTCAAGCTAAAAAAGCAGTTGAAGCCTCTACCGAGTACCAGGCTTTGCAAGTTACAGACTCGAAAGACTTAAAAGGTGTTCAGGCTAAAACGGCTACATTGATTGAAAAATATGCGGCAACGCCTTATGCAGGTCGCGCAGCACTTTATGCTGCCAAAGTGAACTATGAAGCAAGTGATGTTAAAAGTGCTAAAGCGCAGTTAGATTGGGCGATTAAAAATGCAAAAGAAAGCTCTGCAAAAGCCATTGCAAGTATGCAATTGGCGAGCATATTAGCAGAAGAAAAAGATTATGAGGGTGCTTTAAAACTGCTAGATGTACCACATGATGCAGGTTTTAACGGTCTATTCTTGGATTTAAAAGGCGATATATTGGTGGCTCAAGGCAAGAATGCTGAGGCAAAAACTGCTTACCAGCAAGCTTTGACGCAATTGGACACGCAAGGTAAATATCATCTTTTAACACAACAAAAATTAGAAGCACTCGGTTAATTTAAGCCATGCACTTTTATCAACAATTAAAATGGGTAATTTTACTAGCAAGTTTTTTGCTCATTTCTGCCTGTACAACGTTTTCTGATTTACACAAAGATGTGTCGGAGCGTATTTTTGGACCTGAGCCAACAAATCCGCCAGAAGCTTTGGTTGAAATTAAAGAAACTGCGAGTGCTAAAATTATTTGGCAGTCTAAAGTAGGTAGTGCAACAGGGTTTGATTTTACCCCTGCAGTTGAAGCAGGTAATGTGTATGTAGCCAGTGCAGATGGCGTGCTAGCTAAGTTAGATGCAAGCAATGGATCTCAAGTTTGGCGCGTGAACGTGGGCGAAACACTCTCTGGTGGCGTAGGTGTAGGTGGCAGCTTAGTGGTGGTCGGCACCCAAAAAGGGGCTGTATATGCTTATGATATTGCAGGTAAATTACAGTGGAAATCAAAACTAAGTAGTGAAATATTAAGTGCGCCTAAGTATTTTGATGGCATGGTGATTGTACGCACAGGCGATAGCCGTATTTACGGTATCAATGCCAATGATGGTAGCCGTAAATGGGTATATGACAGAACAAGTCCTGCGCTTACATTACGTAGCAGTGCGGGCTTAGTAGTGGATGGCGGTGCAGTCTATGCAGGTTTTGCTGGCGGTAAACTTGCTGCGGTTCGTGCCGATAATGGCAAGATTTTATGGGAAGCCTCTGTGGCACAACCCAAAGGCGTTACAGAAATTGAGCGCATCGCTGATATTACCAGTTTGCCTTTTGTTGATGGTCCGTTGGTGTATGCGGTGGCTTATCAAGGGCGTATTGCTGCGGTAGATAGAGCCACAGGGCGCGTAGTGTGGAACCGTGATATTTCAAGCCTGTCAGGCTTAAATGCTGAGGATGCACGCGTTTTTGTTTCACATGCGGCGGGTTCTGTGTATGCGCTTGATTACACCACAGGTAAAACTTTCTGGCGCCAAGGTTCGCTGAAAAATCGTCATTTAACCGCACCTTTGCCAATGAGCACATGGATAGCGGTGGGTGATTTAGAGGGGTACATACATTTTTTGAGTCGTGAAGATGGTGCTTTTTCAGCAAGAGTTAAAACTGATAATAGTGAAATAATGCCGCAGATGACATTAGTCAATAGCAATACATTGTTAGCACAATCGCGCGATGGCGGTGTGTTTGCGGTGCAGGTTAAATAATCTAAAAACTAATTGTCCATTAAAAAAACGAAATCCCTCATATTGCCAAGTAGCGCGTCAAATTTTTTCGTGCTTTAAGTGTATTTCGTGGACAGAATTTTCTAAAATCATTAAGCATTAGTGTTTAATAAAAGGCTCACATGATACCTACCATTGTTTTGGTTGGCCGACCTAACGTAGGCAAATCCACATTATTTAATCGATTAACCAAAAGCCGCGATGCGCTCGTTGCGGATTTTCCTGGCTTAACACGCGATCGCCATTATGGTCGCGGCATTGGTGCGAGCCAGCCTTATTTGGTGGTAGATACAGGTGGATTCGAGCCCAATACGGATAGTGGTATTCTTAAAGCCATGGCAAAGCAGACTCTGCAGGCGATTGATGAAGCCGACGTGGTGATTTTTTTAGTAGATGGTCGCCAAGGCGCAACGCCGCAAGACATGGAGATTTCCAATCGTTTGCGTAAGTGTAAATGCCCTGTGTTATTGGCTGTGAACAAAACAGAAGGTATGCAAAAAGCTGTAGTGAGCGCGGATTTTCATGAATTAGGATTAGGTTATCCGCTCTCTATTTCATCTGCACATGGTGAAGGTGTGCGTGACATTATTGAACTAGCTTTAGAGAACTTTAAAGAAGTAGAAGATATTCCAAGTACTGATTATACGGGCGATAGAATTCCTAAAGTGGCGATTGTCGGCCGCCCAAATGTTGGAAAATCTACGTTAGTGAATGCCTTGCTGGGCGAAGAACGTGTGATAGCCTTTGATGAACCAGGCACCACGCGCGATTCTATTCATATCGATTTAGAAAAAAATGGCAAACACTACACTTTGATTGATACTGCTGGTGTGCGTAAGCGTGGTCGCGTGTTTGAGGCAGTTGAAAAGTTTTCAGTGATTAAAACCATACAAGCCATTGAAGATGCCAATGTGATTATTTTGGTGGTAGATGCGCAAGAAGGCATTACCGAACAAGATGCACACGTGGCGGCTTATATTCTTGATGCGGGTCGTGCACTTGTCGTCGCGATTAACAAGTGGGATGGCTTAAAAGACGATGAACGCGATTGGATTAAACGTGAAATCGATCGCAAACTACAATTTTTAGATTTTGCAGAATTTCATTACATTTCAGCCTTGCGCAAAAAAGGTTTACCAGAGCTCTTTAAATCGGTTGATATTGCCTACAAAGCGGCTTTTGCCAAACTAGCTACGCCACAACTTACACGCGTAC
>JABFSF010000114.1 GCA_013140755.1 Methylotenera sp.
CAGGAGACACCATCACCGAACTTGCTAATGCAGGTGTAGATATCGTTCAATCATCGGTCACCCACAGCCTCAGTGCCAATGTAGAAAACCTCACTCTCACAGGTACAGCAGCCATTAACGGCACAGGGAACACCCAAGCCAACCTTATCATAGGCAACGCAGGCAACAACCAACTAGATGGCAAAACAGGTGCAGATGTGATTGATGGCGGTACAGGCAATGACACCCTCATAGGCGGTGCAGGTAACGACTTGCTAGAAGGGGGTGTAGGTAATGACTTTTTTAGATTCAACACCGCACTTTCAGTCAGCACCAACGTAGATGAAGTTATAGACTTCAACGTCATGGATGACACCATGCAGCTGAGCAAAACGATTTTCACTACTATCGGTGCTGGCAGTGCCGCAGGTATCGCGTTAGATAGCACGATGTTTAACTCAGGTGCTTTTAACGTAGCGCAAGATGCCAGTGACCGCATCATCTACAACAGCACCACAGGTGATTTGTATTATGACAAAGACGGCACAGGAGCAGCGGCAGCGATTAAGTTTGCACACCTCGATGCAGGCTTGAGTTTGACTCATGCAGACTTTAGTGTGATTCTTTAACTTTTATTCACTTCAAATTATGTTGCAAACGTTATCCATCCGCGATTTTGTCATTGTTGATCAACTTGATTTAGAGTTTGAAGCTGGTTTTACTGTACTTACGGGGGAAACAGGCGCGGGTAAGTCTATTTTGATAGATGCGCTCTCATTAGCACTTGGTGCCCGTGGCGAAGGTGGCATTACACGCGCAGGTTGTGAAAAAGCTGAGATTCATGCCAGCTTTAACGTAAACAATCACCCAGAAGTCATGACTTGGTTAGCGGAGCAAGCATTTAGCGATGAAGAGCCTGAGCTGTTATTGCGCCGCGTGATTTATGCAGATGGTCGATCCCGCGCCTTTATTAACGGTACGCCTGCCACTATTGCGCAACTCAAAGAAGTGGGCGAGTTTTTGGTGGATATTTACAGCCAAAATGCGCACCATTCATTGCTCAAGCTTGCCACACAACGCCAAGTATTAGATGCGTTTGGTGGATTAACAATAGTTGCCGCAGAAACCGCAGAAAAATATAAAGCTTGGCATCATTTAAATGTCATGCGTTTGGCACTTGAAAAAAACGCCGCCGCTTATGCAGATGAACTAGCAGAGCTACGCGATAACGCACGTGAATTAGCGCAACTAAACTTTGCGATGGATGAGTGGGAAGCTTTGCAGCAAGAGTATGCGCGGCTTTCGAATGGAGCGAGTTTAATCACCAGTGGCGAAGCCTGCCTTGAGTGGCTCAGCGAGGGTGAGTTATCAGCACTTAATTTGTTAGCGCAAGTGCAACACAAATTGCAAGGCATGGCGGAATTTGATGCAAGCCTAAACGAGGCTTTGGAATCGCTCGATTCAGGTATGATTCAACTGCAAGAAACCAGCCGATTTTTAAACCGTTATGTGCAGCGCGTAGATTTAGACCCTGAGCGGCTTAGCGAGGTAGATGCCAGAATTCAAGCCATTCATGCTGCTGCACGCAAACACCGCACACGAGTTGAAGCGTTGCCCGCACTTTTAGAAACATGGCAAGCGCGCATGGCAGAGTTAGCAAGCGTGGCAGATGATGGCGCACTCGCCAAACAAGAGGTCGAAGCACTAAAAGCTTATACCGCGTTAGCACAAACTTTGAGCACAGGTAGAGCGAAAGCGGCAACCACATTGCATGAAAAAATCACCGCTGAAATGCAACGTTTATCATTAAGTGGTGGGCAGTTTGTGGTGGAACTGACCCCACAAACCGCCACAGCTAATGGTTTGGAACAAGTGGAATTTTTAGTGGCAGGTCATGCGGGTGTGCCGCTACGTCCGCTAAACAAAGTGGCTTCAGGGGGCGAATTATCACGTATTAGTTTGGCAATTCGCGTGGTGACTGCGCAACAAGGCGGCGTGCCGACGATGATATTTGATGAAGTAGATGTCGGCATTGGCGGCGGCGTGGCTGAAGTGGTAGGCAACTTGCTACGGCAATTGGGTGAACAACGTCAAGTGTTAGTGATTACCCACTTACCGCAAGTGGCAGCATTGGGCCTGCGTCATTTACGTGTTGCTAAAACACAAACGAATGGGCAAACACTCAGCACCATTGCTAAATTAAGCGAAACTGATCGAATAGAAGAAATCGCGCGTATGCTAGGCGGCGTTGAAATTACTGCCACTACGCGTCAACATGCGGCAGAAATGCTGGTTAAATAACACAGCGATATTTCTGGGGCAAAGCTCAGGTATAATCCTCCCGTTGTTTTGATTGATAGGATTTCTAATTTATGTATAAACATCCGCTTTTAGACCGCGACAAAATGTCACCACAAGAGGCGTTAGACGTGTTGATTGAAGGCAATCATCGTTTTGCTAATAATTTATCTGCCAATAAAGATATGCAGAATTTGGTGATGATGACTAAAGATAAGCAACATCCTTTCGCATCATTTTTGAGTTGCAGTGACTCCCGCGCCCCAGTGGAGTTATTGTTTGACCAAGCATTAGGTGATATTTTTAGTGTGCGTTTGGCGGGCAATATCGCCTCAGATAAAGCCATAGGTAGCTTAGAGTTTTCAAGTAAATACTTGGGTAGCAAGTTAATTGTTGTATTAGGACACACCAGTTGTGGTGCGGTTAAAGCGGCTTGTGATGATTTCAAAGATGGTCATATTGGCGAAATTACTAATTTGATTAAACCAGCGGTGCGCTTAGAAAAAAGTATTTTAGAAAATCGTAATTCATCTAATGCGGAGTTCGTTCAAAAAGTATGCGAGCTAAGCGTGCAAGTGCAAATAGATGAAATTATGCATACCAGTGATATTTTGCAAGATATGGTGAGCAGCAAGAAAATTGCCATTGTAGGTGGCATTTATGATTTAGCTACGGGTGATGTGCGCTTTATGTCAAACGCACAGGGTTTGTAAGCGATTTGGCTAACGATGACCTTCTTTGGCCATATTGATAGAGTATTTAGGAATTTCCACTACTAAATCTGAGCTTCCTACAATGGCTTGGCAACTCAAGCGCGAGTTAGGCTCTAATCCCCAAGCCTTATCCAGTAAATCCTCTTCTTGCTCTTCTTGTGCATTGAGCGATTTAAAGCCTTCACGCACAATCACATGGCAGGTAGTGCAAGCGCAGACTTTATCGCATGCATGGTCAATATCAATGGCGTGATTGG
>JABFSF010000152.1 GCA_013140755.1 Methylotenera sp.
AAGGCAAACACATCTTTCAGAGTAATGGTGGCGGCGAGTACAGCTACATACCCGCACTGAATGAAAATGACGCTTGGATTCACGCTATGACCGAAATTGCGCTAGAAAATCTACAAGGCTGGGTGAGCGCGGGATGGGATTCAAACGAAGCCCAAAAGGCTGCAGAAGTGACCGCACTAAGGGCAAAAACTTTATAACCATCAAACTTAACGACACTTTCGTAAACTCCATGCACAAACACATAAAAACACCTTATGTTTTTCATTGTAAATAATGATAGCCAAGATTTATAACCCCCACGCTTGAGAAGCGCGCACGTCGTGCTTTTAAAAATTGGTGACATGATTACTTTTCGCAATAATAACGCTAGCCTATGCTAAAAAAAATATTTGATATGCTTGAATCTACCAAGCTTGGCTTGCGCTTTGTTACTAAGCGAATGACGAGTGTTGCCAGCGCCTATCATAAGGTTACTGGAATAGTTGTCCATTTCGGTTTTTATGGCTTATTAAACGCATGGCGTCACAACATTGGACAAGCACGATTAGAAGGACTACTTCAACATCAACCCATCAATAAAATTGTCATATTAACCGTGCCTCATACCCTTTATGTTGCCAAAATGATTGCTTATGCACTATTAAAAATAAATATTCAAACAGTCATCATTCATAAAAAACCTAAAGAGGGCTTTGAGTCTTGCTTACATATTGTGATTACCTCTCATGCCTTTCGCCACATGCCACAAACCTATTTTGTTTACCAAATGGAGCAGTCAGTTGCAACTAGATGGTTTAGGCCAAAGCACAGAAAAAAACTATATCGGGCAGCAGCCATTATGGATTACTCACAAGCCAACATTGCTTTTTTACATCAACATCAATTTGAAAAAAATCAAGTTTACTTTATGCCTGTTTCATTTTTATTGGGTGACAACGCTCATCTTGACGCACCCGCATACGATTATGATGTGCTCTTCTATGGATCTACTAAAAACAAAAGAAGGCAAGCCTATTTACATGAGTTGAGTAAGCACTTCAATGTCAAAGTCATTAACAATCTATATGGAGACGACATTTCTCAAACACTCAAGCGCGCAAAAATAGTGGTGAATATTCATTTTTATGAAAATGCACTACTTGAAACCACGCGCATATTTGAATGCATTTCAACTGGCGTATTTGTAATCTCCGAAGAAAGTGCCGACATAATGGATCACCAAGACCTATTGTCAGAAATTGCCTTTGTACCCGTAGGTGACATTCAAGCAATGATTAATAGCGTCACCTATTGGTTAGCACATGATGCCGATCGAATTTTATGGCTTAAAAATCAACATCATCGGTTGCAAGTGAGTAACAATCAATTTGAGTCACATTTTTATGGTTTTTTAACAAATCAAGGCATTATTAAAAACTCTTAAGTTTTAAGGCGATACTCAATGAGAATCAACACCTATTTAATCAATCTTGACGGAAGCAATGAGCGACTGCGTACAGCAAGCTCACAATTAGACTCACGTAATATCAAGTTTATTCGCGTACCAGCATACGATGGCCGTGGTATAGACCCACTCACCATCACTCAATACAATGAACCTAAAGCATTAGTTTATATGGGCAGGAAATTAAATGGAGGGGAAATTGGCTGCTACTTTAGCCATTTCAACTGCGCGCAACGTTTTTTAGATTCTGATGCCGATTATGCGGTGGTACTTGAAGATGATATGCAATTAAATGTAGATGCCTTTGAAATCATCAGTAAAGCACTAAGTTGGCTAGAAGCTAATAAACTCAATTGGCATTTAATGAATATTGGTGCGCCTAATCAAAAAATTTTTTCACCTATACAAACTTTTTCTAATCACACATTGGTTCATGCGCATTATTTCCCTATGTCTGCAATTGGTCTCATTTGGTCTCGTGCAGGAGCACTCGATTTTATAGAAAATGGCAAAGAGATATTTGCGCCTGTTGATAATTATTATCGCTATTGGTTAATCAATAATAATAAAGGCTTGTCAATATATCCCCCATTACTGACACATGGCGGCACTCAAAGCGACATAGACAACGGTAAAGTTAAGCGTAACACCACGGGGCGCCATTGGCTATATGGCGCAATCAAACAAAAGCGACTTTGGACAGATAAGTTTAAAGCTATTGCCAATAAGCTAAAGAAGCCTCTCGCCAACTTGTAAGTTGACCTATCTATACTAAATTTAATACCAGTAAGTTGAAATCCATGTGGCGGGTCTAGCCGTGCGGTACCACTTACCCGTTTCACCAACAATAGCCTGGTCTGGCAACGGGTATCCATGAAAAATTAGCACGCGTGTATCCGCAGGCAATGTGGGCGGAACAAAGAGTGACTTAGGAAAGTAATGCATGCAATGTCGTTTAAAGCTACGCACCCACACATCAGGCCAAAAACGCAACGCACCTTTTTTATCTAAATAATCAGCTAGGTACGCTTGTTCATTACGATAATTAGATCGAATTATTTCAAAGTTTTGCGCAAAGTTGCTTAATACATCTGCGTGCGCACCGATCGTAAAACGATATACAGAAGAGTTACCCTTACCATGGCGTGCATTCCACTCTTTAATAATGAGCACATCTCCTACTTCTGTAAAGAATTCATCCAAACTGCCTGTTATGATGATATCGACATCTAAAAATAATGTAGTGCCTGACAAGTCATGCAGTGATTTTCCAAAAGTGGTCAGTTTTTTCCAACCGCGCTCTGGACCACTCAAGCTAATGGGTAAATCTGGTATAGGGAATGTTTCTATTCTTGCGTCTAAGCCAGTTGAGTTATCAGTCAAACAAACAAAACGGTGTTCCAAACGCAGGTTTCTTTGAACCATATTAAACAAACGATTAACATATTCAGGGCCATATTTATGACCCCACTTCATACAGATAACATTGACCATGTGGATACTTTGCGTAAGTGAATAGAGTTATTGTGGGGTAGTTTTTAATTGGATGCAATGTAAATTAAAGGGCAATTCAAATTCCACTTAAAGCTTCCAAATCGCAAAAACCACCAACGCAATTAACGAAAATTTAGTGACTTTATAAACGGTTTTATTCCAGTTCTTGAAGCGTCTACGATATTGTCCAATTACCCAGGCAATATAGAAAATTTTGTTGATAAAGCCTGTTTGGTCACCCTCTTCATTTGGCGAACTTGCCGCACTTACGATATTTTTCGCCAAAAAACGGTTCACCGCTTGC
>JABFSF010000005.1 GCA_013140755.1 Methylotenera sp.
GACGTAATATGGGTGAAGTGAGGAACAAGCTTGCTTTGCAGAACATATTTACGGCAACTTATTGGCCTAATGCTTTGCCTAGAGTAAAAAAAACTTCAATAGAATACACTCTCATTAATAACACATTATTTTTACCTATTGACCAACGCTTAACAGCTTATAATGTTGAGAAAATAGCTGAATCAGTTTTGGATTTAATAAATAATTAATCAGTATTGTAGTTTTTGGGTGTAATTTAATGATGACAAGCAAAAAAAATATTCATTTTAGCTATGACGAGCATGCTAGAAAATGTGCTCCTGATGATTTCTCAGGGCAAACGCGCCGTACAGTTCAAGGGGTGCCAGTACCTGCAGAGCAAATACAAATGATTGTTGATGCAATTAAATTGGGATTAGATTTTGATGAGGATGATGCTTTAGTTGAGCTTGCTTGTGGAAACGGCTCATTATCACAATTTCTTTTTTTATCATGTAAAAAGTATCAAGGTGTAGATGTGTCTGAATACCTTATTTCAATCGCAAAGAAAAATTTTGAGCTACTACCTAATTATCGATTTCAAGAATGTGGTGCTATAGAGTACCTGCAAAATGAAAAGGAACCACAAAAGTTTACAAAGTTACTATGTTACGCAGGGATTCAATATTTTAAAGATGATGAGTTGGTGAGCATGCTCTCTTTAGTGACAGAGAAATTTATTAATATTAAAACAATATTTATTGGAAGTATCCCTGACAAAAGCAGAGCAGAGCAGTTTTATAAAGACCATACTCCAACAAGTGAAGAGTTATCTGACAGTAATACAGCTTTAGGTGTTTGGCGAAATCAGCAAGAGTTTGAAAGCTTGGCAAATATGGCTGGATGGACAGCTAAATTCTCGAATATGCCTACTAGTTTTTATGCATCTTATTATCGTTATGATGTAGTACTGAGTAGAGTCAATCTAAGGTGAGATGTTGAATGATTAATAGTTTTAAAGTAGGCTGGATTTCTGGCATGCCACGTTCTGGAACAACTTGGCTTTCGCAAATTTTTGCATCTTCACCCGATGTAAGACTAAAGTTTTGCCCTCTATTTTCTTATGAGTTTAAGAATTTATTGGATGAAAAAAGCTCTGCGGATGATTGGAATAAGTTATTTCTGGATGTGTACAATACAAATTCAGAATATCTTGACCAAAATTACCTGCGTAAAGATGGCTTATTGCCTGAATTTTCTATTAAAAGAGAAAATCCAAAGCATCTTTTTATAAAGTCAACAAGATTTCATAATTTAATTCCACACATATTAGCACTGAATGAAGAGATTCGTTTTTTACATCTTGTTCGTCATCCATGTGCAACGATACATTCTTGGTTAACTAATCCCAAAGAGTTCCCTAGTGATGCTAATCCGCTAGAAGAGTGGCGGAGTGGTAACTGTAGAAAAACAGGTCCGGGAGAGTTCTGGGGGTTTGATGATTGGAAAAGAGTTAATTTGCAAGCATTGAGCTTAAGTAAGCTGTATCCGAAACAGTTCAAAATTTTATGCTATGAAGACCTTGTTAATGATACAGAAAAATGTACTAAAGAAATATTCGAATATTTTCAGATTACTTATGAAAAACAAACAAAAGATTTTCTTGAGCAATCACGTAGTAAACATGATTCCAATAAACGTTCAGTATTTAAAGACCCTCAACTAAAAGAAAGCTGGTTGATGAAACTTGATCCATTAATTGTTTCTCAGTGTATAGAGGAGCTCAAAGGTACTGAGTTAGAGCAGTTTCTTAAAGCATAATAATTTTATTAAATGGTTACCCAATGATTGATAAAAATGACGTTAATAACTTGGCTTATTTTGGAGGTAAGAAAATATTTGCTACTCCAAAATCCACATCAAATTTACTACAGCCAGATATTGAGAAATTTTTAGGATATTCAAGAGTTTTTTTTGAGCATGGGCAATATACCAATAACGGTCCTAACATTAGATTGTTAGAAAAGCGTTTGGCTGATTTTCATCAAACAGCGTTTTGTGTCACTTTCTCTAGTGGTTTTTGGGCTTTAGCATTAGCTATTCGAGCGTTAGCGATAGATGGAAGAAACGAGATAATTATGCCATCGCTTACTTATAGAAGAATGGCTGATATTGCTTCATGGGTTAATTTAAAGCCACACTTTTGTGAGGTAGAGTCTGATACTCTTGCTATGAGTGTTGCAACAGTTGAGCCGTGCATCAATGAGAATACTGCATTAATTTTGGGAGTTCATCCGATTGTTAATTGTGCTGATAGTAATGCATTGGTTGATTTGGCTAGACAAAATAATATCCCTATATTATTTGATTCGGTAGAGTCTGTTTATGAGTCAACATCTGCTGGTAAGGTTGGAGGGCAGGGTGATGCGGAATGTTTTTCCTTACATGCGTGTAAATTGTTTAATGGGTTTGGTGGTGGTTATTTAACAACTAATGATGAAAATTTAGCTTTTAAACTAGCGTCTATGCGTACTTTTGGTTTCCTAGGTGCTGATAATGTAGCTATTGTAGGCGGGATGAATGCGAAATTAAACGAAATTCATGCTGCCATGACTTTAGCCAGTCTTGATGACATTGAAGATCAAGTTGCTCTTAATCGTGAGCGATATTACACGTACAAAACTCATTTAAATTCTGTTATGGGTGTTAGGTTGTTAGAGTTTGATGAAGAGTATCAGACTGGATACAAAAATATAGTCATTGAGTTGACTGACGAGTGGCCTTTAAATCGTGAGCTAACAATTGAGATATTGAATGCTGAAAATATTCTTACTCGTCCATATTATTATCCACCATTGCATCGCAAGCCAATGAGTTACCCTTATATTCTAGTAAATCTATCTATAACAGATAGTCTAGCTCAACGATTCGTTAATTTACCTTGTGGGCAGCTTGTGTCGAATGATGACATAGTAAATATCGTAACTTTTATGAATTTTATTGCAACAAATGCGATAGAGATTAGCGAACATCAGAAAAAAAGTGGGGCAAAATGAATATAGGTAAAGAGAGTTTAGCCCTTCTAGGGGGGGCACCAGTATTTGATAAACCTATCCCAGTAGGACAGTTATATTTCCCATCATGGGAGCGTTATGAGACTGCATTCCGAGGTATTTTTGAGCGGCAATATTACACAAATAATGGGCCGTTATTAGCCGAACTTGAGAACAAATTACAGCATTTTTTGGGTGTGAAGCATGCAATATGCGTAAGTAATGCAACTTTTGGCTTAATGATGGCTGTTGATGCTTTGAATTTATCGGGGAAGGTCATTACACCGTCATTTACTTTTATCGCTTCTACTCAATCGTTAAGTTGGGCGGGCGTTGAACCAGTATTCTGTGATGTTGATCCTATAACACATCAAATTGCAATTGAGCAGATAGACGCACTGATTGATGATGATGTAACAGGTATTATGGGTGTGAACCTATGGGGAGGCGCTTGTGACCCCGTAGCGTTAGAGAGCTTTGCTTCATCCCGTAACTTGAAGTTATATTTTGATTCAGCACATGCTTTTGGGTGTAAGGTTGGCGATACTAGTATTGCCAATTTCGGTAGCCTCGAAGTTTTTTCATTTCACGCTACTAAAGTTTTAAGTGCCACGGAAGGGGGGTGTATATGTACAAATGATGACAATATAGCCGCTCGTTTACGTAGCATTCGACCTAGTTATGGTGATGCTAATTCTGTGAATGTGATGCGTGTTGCGAATGCAAGAATGTCTGAAGCCCAAGCGGCTATCGCTTTGATGAGTTTAGAGGACTTTCCTAAGAACCAACAAAAAAACAAACTGTTATTTGATATCTATGAGGCACAATTAAAGCATATTCCAGGCATTAAGTTGGTGAGGCCTGCTGGAGTAACATTTTCAAATTATCAATATATTGTTTGTGAGTTAGATGAAAGTGTTTTCGGGTTATCAAGAGATTCGTTAATTGCAGTGCTTAAAGCTGAAAATGTGAATGCAAGACGATACTTTTATCCAGGTTCGCATCGTAGTATTGAATATAACCACGCGAAATACAATCAAAACTTGCCAGTGACGGACTATCTTTGTGCAGCTTGCATTCAGTTGCCAGTTGGAGCAATGGTGGATAGCCATGCTGTTGAGAGTATTTGTGATATTGTGAGTAGGGCGCATCAACATGCTCATGCTTTAAAAACTTATTTTGAGAAGCGTGAGTAATGAGATTGGGGATTATGCAGCCCTATTTTTTTCCGTATTTAGGGCATTTTTCATTGATAAATGCGGTTGATCAATGGATTGTATTTGATGTTACACAATATACGCCTAAAACGTGGATGAACCGCAATCGAATACTTCACCCTAATGCAGGTTGGCAGTATGTTACCGTGCCGCTTGCAAATGCTTCTATTTCAATTAAAACTTCTGAGGCTAGAGTATTAAGTTTACAAGATGCTAGGCAGGCAACGCTTGCAAAGTTAGCGCATTATAAAAAAAAAGCACCTTATTTTAACCAAGTGGTTGAGTTGGTGAATGTTGCGTTTGATGGGGTGACTGATGACTCGCTTGTTAACTTAAATGTGAGCGCATTAAGTGCAGTTTGTGACTATTTGAATATCAAGTTCACTTTTAAAGTGTGCTCTCACCTGAACTTAGAATACCCTCCCAACTTAAAGGCGGGTGATTGGGCTCCTTTTATTTGTCAGCAATTAGGTGCTCAAGAATATGTGAACCCAATGGGTGGGAGGGAGATATTTAATGTGGGAGATTTTGAGAAAAAAGAAATAGCATTATATTTTGCAGAGTTCTCGGAGTTTAAATACACAACAAAATCATATCAATATGAACCACATCTTTCTATATTAGATGTCATGATGTGGAACTCGCCTGATGAAATAAGTGAGGCATTGAGTGTACATACATCAATTAAGCCATACACTCATTCATCACTTTAAAGAGAGCTTTGTTTGATTATGGCGTTAATTCATTCAATTACTCACCTGCAAGATAAGGTAAAAGCATCGATTTCTAAGGGAAATGTTGATGCCGCGTTACGTTTAATTCATCAATTAGTGATTCAAGTGGTTAGCGAACCAATTAACACTGCGCAGATTTTTGGTTCTAAGTTGTTAGATGATTTGTGTCAAGAAATAGGGGCTTTGAATCTGCAAAGGTTGCGTACTTCAGAGCCTGAGTTATTTAACATACATAAACAAAGCCCTCAGCTTGAAAATACAGTGATATATATTGCTAGTAAATTGCAGGCTTCAGGTGGTCACACAGCGGTGCTTGCCGATAT
Source organism: Methylotenera sp. (assembly GCA_013140755.1). GTDB lineage: Bacteria > Pseudomonadota > Gammaproteobacteria > Burkholderiales > Methylophilaceae > Methylotenera. The sequence continues at coordinate 5,286 of JABFSF010000005.1, forward strand.
TATTCGTTTATCACCATCAAAGAACACTGTTATTTTACTGACTGGAGTTGGGGGTAAAACGGACTGTGCTGCAATACAGCATCGATTTAGCGGGATTCATAATATTTCATTTGAATATGCACCTAAGGCTGATTTTCTTAGTAGATTAACTTGGTTGCAAAAGAAAATTGCAGTGTTGCAACCTTCTGATATTTGGTTATTTAATCATCACCAAGATAGCATTGCGATAGCGGCAGCTCAGCCTAAAAATGGCTATCAACTGCATTTCTATCACCATGGAGATCATCACCTTTGCTTAGGTGTGTATTTAGATTATGCCAATCATGTGGATATTCATCCCATGGGGTATCACTATTGCCGTGATGCTTTACACATTGAAAATAATCATTATTTACCCATGGTAGTTAAAGATTTAGGTGGTCGCCCCAAAGAGTTACCATTTGTTACTAATGGGTTAGTCACCTGTACGGCTGCGGGGTTTAATAAGATTGAGGTGCCGTATTTTATTCAATATGTAGAAATTATCCCTAAAATGTTGCTGGCTTCTGGTGGGCGGCATATTCACATTGGTAAATTAACACCGTTTGCATTGTATAAAATTCGTCGCAATCTCCGTAAGTTGGGTTTGCCTGAGACTTCTTTTGTTTACGTTCCTTTTGTGCCTAGCGTTTGGAAAGCTTTGCATGAACATCAAGTAGATTTATATGTGACCTCATTTCCTTATGGCGGTGCGCGAACGCTTATTGAGGTGATGGGGGCAGGTGTGCCTATTGCAATGCATAGCCATTGCACATCTCGGCTATTAGGTACGTTTGATATGGCGTATCAAGAGGTTTTTTTATGGAGAACCCCTCAAGAGTTATTTAATGTGGTTAAAAGTATTGGTGTGGCGCAATTACAAAGCCATAGTTTATTAGCGCGTCATCATTACGAGATGTTTCATCAAGAGCAGGTACTTATCAATGCACTGTCTTTAAACGCGCAATACGTGCAGTCACCACCTTTATTACAAGGTTACGAGCAAAATGTGTTACAAAATGCGATTGATATTTCAACTCAAGTTTCTTTTTTAGGTGTATTAAAGCGTTTATTATATAGAACATACCGACAATGGAAATCCTCACGTGCGTAATTTAACTGTTATTTTGATGCTTGGGTATGATAAATAGTAAACCAAAAATTGCCGTCTTATTAGCTGTTTACAATGGTAAGCAATGGCTTAATGCGCAGGTTGACTCTATTCTTTTACAAATAGATGTTGATGTTACTATTTTTGTGAGTGTAGATACCTCTACCGATGGTAGCGAGCACATTTGCAATACTTTAGCACAGCAATTTCACAACATCATGGTGTTGCCTTTAGGGGATAAATTTGGAGGTGCGGGGAAGAATTTTTTTAGGTTAATTCGTGATGTAGATTTTACGCATTATGATTATGTTGCTTTTGCTGACCAAGATGACATTTGGTTTGAAAATAAACTGATTCGTGCGGTTTCGATGCTCAATAACACACAGGCTGATGGCTACTCAAGTAATGTAACGGCATTTTGGAGTGCTGGTAAACAACAACTGATTAAAAAGTCACAACCACAGCGAGAGTGGGATTATTTATTTGAAGCCGCAGGGCCAGGTTGCACTTATGTAATGACAAGTCAATTAGCAATTGAGATAAAAAATGTGGTGGTGAAGTATTGGCTAGAAGTTAATCAGTTAGCATTTCATGATTGGTTTAGTTATGCTTATGCACGCGCGAATGGATTTCCTTGGGTAATTGATGATGAACCAAGTATGCTGTATCGTCAGCATGAAAATAATCAAGTAGGGGCTAATCATGGGATCAAGGCATTTTCCTATCGCTTTAAAAAAGTGCTTGGTGGTTGGGGTATAACGCAGGCAGTATTAGTTGCAAAACTGGTTGGCAAGGGAGATTCTATTTTTGTAAAACGCTGGGCAGGATTGTCTCGTATGGGGTTTATGAGGTTGGCATTTAGCGCAAATCAATGCCGTAGAAAACCAATTGAAAGAGTTTATTTCTTTTTAGCATGTTTGCTCATGGCTGTTGTTGGCATACGCTAAACAGTAAGTATATTTCAAGTGAAACTTTCTAGATCCCTAGATAATCCGCTTAGTAAATCTAATAATTTTGATTTGCTTCGGTTTGTATTTGCATTTATTGTTTGCTTAGTGCACGCGCATACACTTTCAGGTGTTGGTGATATGGCAGTATTCAGTAGGATTTTTTCATCTGAAATTGCAGTTAAATGTTTTTTTGTAGTCAGTGGTTTTTTAATTTTTATGAGTTATGAGAATTCAAAAAGCATAAAAGCCTATTTTATCAAGAGACTCAGAAGAATTTACCCCGCCTATTTTTTGATGGTGTTGCTGTGCGTGCTTATGGGAGCTTTGTTTAGTACCTATTCTACGCGAGATTATTGGTTATCTTTTGCTGTTTTAAAGTACCTTGCGGCCAATTTAACTTTTTTGAATTTTATTCAACCGACATTGCCAGGAGTATTTGAGAACAACTCATACCAAGCTGTTAATGGTGCACTTTGGACATTAAAAATAGAAGTGATGTTTTATTTAGCTGTTCCTTTGATTGTGGCCATGTCTCGTAAATTTCAACGATTACCAGTACTCATCGGACTATATATATGCTCTGTATTTTATTCATTGTGGATGATTAAATTACATCAAGTAACAGGCTTAAATCTTTACCTTGAGTTGCAGCGGCAATTACCTGGGCAATTAACGTACTTTATTGCAGGTGCTGCTGGGTTTTATTACCATGAGTATTTTAAGCAATATCAGAGACACCTAATAATTGTTGCAATTATTGCCTTTTGTTTAAAAGCCCTGTTACCATGGATTGCGGTTGAGCCTATTGCTCTTGCTATTGCGGTTGTATATTTTGCTTGTATTTTTCAGTGTGTTGGTAATTTTGGTAAGTATGGAGACTTTTCTTATGGCGTGTATATTACACATTTTCCAATATTGCAATTACTGATTTCATTTGGATTATTCAAAACGTTTTCTTGGATAACATTTGCTGGTGCAGTTTCGTTAATCTTACTCGTGTCAGCTTTATTTTGGAATTTTATTGAAAAACCTTTTTTGCGAAAATCCTCGCATTATGTAGCGGTGAGTAAGTAGAAACTTAAAATGAATATTCTAGTTACTGGTGCAAGTGATTTGTTGGAAGGGTGTTATGTTGGACATTACGCGAGCAAGAAAGATGATAAAGCGCGTCTTTGATTTAAGTTTGGCATTGATTGCATTGATTGCATTGCTAGTACCTATTGTGCTGGTGGCATTGTTAGTGCGGTTGACTTCAACTGGTGCAGTGTTGTATTGGTCTGATCGTGTAGGTCAGCATAATCACATTTTTAAAATGCCAAAATTTCGTACAATGCGGGTTGATACGCCTGCCGTCGCCACACACCTACTGCCTAATCCTAAACAGTTTTTAACGCCCGTAGGAGCTTTTTTGCGTCAATCGAGTTTGGATGAGTTGCCTCAGTTGTGGAGTATCATTAAAGGGGATATGAGCTTTGTAGGACCTCGTCCTGCACTCTTTAATCAGGATGATTTAATCATGATGCGTACTCAGCATGGGGTAGATGCACTTGTGCCGGGTTTAACTGGCTGGGCGCAAATCAATGGGCGTGATGAGTTGCCTATTCCTGATAAAGTAGCTTTCGATGTGTATTATTTAAAAAACAATACAATTTTATTAGATGTAAAAATTATTTTACGTACTGTATTGAAAGTGTTAAATAGTGAGGGTGTTCAGCATTAACAGTGGCAATAATGTGATGGAATATATTTAATGAAAAGAAACTTACTCAATACTCGTACTTTTTTTGCGTTGCTACATGATATTGTAGCAGCGGCAGTTGCTTGGGTTTTAGCTTATTTTTTACGCTTTAACTTTTCTATTCCAGTAGAGCATGTATCTCAAATGGTGCAATCTTTGGCTTGGGTTATACCACTGCAAGGGGGAGTATTTCTAGCCTTTGGCTTATATCGTGGAATATGGCGTTTTGCGAGTGTTTCTGATTTAAAGCGTATAGTTGCGGCGGTTTTCTTTGTGGCAGCATTAGTTGCGGCTTTGTTGTTTATGTTCAAGCCAACGATGGTGATTCCGCGTTCAGTGCTTATTTTAGACCCTATTTTACTAATTTTGATGATGGGGGGGAGTCGTTTTGCTTATCGTGCTTGGCGAGAGCATCATTTGTATGGCACAACGCTTAAGCAGGGTAATCCTGTCATCATATTAGGAGCTGGTGAGGCGGCGATTGCGTTAGTGAAGGATTTAGCGCGTAGCACGCAATGGCGAGTGGTGGGTTTGTTAGATGATGATGTAAGCTTAATTGGGCGCGAAATTTTTGGGGTTAAGGTATTAGGCGCAATTAAAACATTAGCATCTACTCATCAGCGATTAGGGGTTAAAGATGTGATTATTGCAATGCCTTCAGCGCATCATCAAAAGCGTAGAGAGGCAATCGAGTTGGCAAATCATCTGGATTTAGAGGTGCTGACAGTGCCTGCTATTGATGATTTGATGAGTGGCAAAGTCAGCGTGTCACAAATCCGCAAGGTAGATGTTGAAGATTTATTAGGGCGGGATGCGGTTAAGCTGGATGATTCTGGTTTGCTGCATTTAATTGAGGGGCATGTGGTGATGGTGAGCGGGGCGGGTGGCTCAATTGGCTCTGAACTATGTCGTCAAATTGTTAAATTTAACCCGAGTACTTTAATTTGTTTAGATATTTCAGAGTATGCGCTTTATCGCTTAGAGCAAGAGTTTGTTGCGCTTAAGTTGAAGGTTAAGCTGCTTTATATGACGTGTGACGTTAAAAATAAAACGCGAATTAGTCATTGTTTAATGCAATATAAGCCCACGGTGGTGTTTCATGCTGCGGCTTATAAGCATGTGCCCATGATGGAAAATGGCAATGTTTGGGAGGCCTTGTCAAACAATGTGCTTGGTACACATACGCTAGCATTGGCATGTAAAGAGCATGGGGTAGAGAAGTTTGTGCTTATTTCTACGGATAAAGCGGTGAATCCAACCAATGTGATGGGTGCAAGTAAACGCTTAGCTGAAATGGTTTGCCAAGGCTTACAAGAGGCGTTAGGCACACGGTTTGTGATTGTGCGTTTTGGTAATGTATTAGGAAGCAGTGGGAGCGTGATTCCTAAGTTTCGTGAGCAAATTGCGAAAGGTGGCCCGATTACAATTACTCACCCTGAGATTACGCGTTATTTCATGTCTATTCCTGAAGCTGCACAGTTGGTAATGCAAGCTGGTTTGATGGGCAAGGGCGGTGAAATTTTTGTTTTAGACATGGGTGAACCTGTCAAAATTGCTAATTTGGCGCAAGATATGATTCGCTTGTCTGGTTTACAGTTAGATGAAATTAAAATTGAGTATATCGGTTTGCGTCCAGGCGAAAAGCTTTATGAAGAATTATTGGCGGATGATGAGCATACGATGCCAACACCACACGAAAAGTTACGCATTGCTCAGGCTAGAAGCGCAGATATTGAATGGGTACAAAAACTATTGCATTGGATAGAACATGCGCATAGCACACATGAACATGAAATTAAAGTTGCACTGGCTGGCTGGGTAGAAGAGTATCGCCCACAAACTCAAACTACACCTCAAATACACCATGCTTTGAATGGTATTCCAGTGACAGTACATTAAATGAACGCCTTGTCGCCACAACAGTTACTTGAACGCGCTGAGCTGATTTACACCACGCAAGAAATTGAAGCTGCGATTGTAAAGTTAAGCTTAGAAATCACGCAAAAACTTTCACACACTATGCCCGTGATTATTTGTGTGATGGGCGGTGGCGTGGTATTTTCTGGTCAATTATTAACGCAATTGCACTTTCCATTAGTGTTAGATTACGTTCATGCAAGCCGCTATCAAAATGCAACGGTTGGCACTACGTTGGATTGGAAAGCTTTACCTAAACTAGATTTAACTGACCGTACTGTATTGTTGTTGGATGATATTTTAGATGAAGGTATTACGCTTAAGGCCATTAAAGAACAATGCCTTGTATTAGGGGCTGCACAGGTGTTATCTGCAGTGTTGGTTGAGAAAGAGTTAAACCATATCAAGCCTCTTGAGGCGGATTTTGTTGGAT
>JABFSF010000033.1 GCA_013140755.1 Methylotenera sp.
TTTACTACCAGATAACTCTAACATAATACTTCTTACTCTGTCATGCTGAATTTATTTAAGCATCTCTTACCAGCTGTCATCCTGAACTTGTTTCAGGATCTTTTACTCATGCCACCTATTGCATACTATTCACGAGATTCTGACCTACGTCAGAATGACATGCGTAAAAAAACGGTAACCGAAGTTGCCGTTTTGATTTGTTGTATTAAGCACCTTTTATAAAATTTTTACCGCCACCTGCTTAGTAAAGAAACTAAAGCACAAGTACTCATATTTCCAGTCATAGCTTTTAGCGGCTTCCTGAAAAGCTTTGAATTCATCTTCGCACCAATGTTGATTACCTATATATTCATCAAAAATGATCACCGCACCTGATTCAATTCGAGGTGCTAATAAATCCAATACCGATTTAGTCGAGCTATAAATATCACAATCTATATTGATTAGCCTTATTGGCTCTTTATATTGGCTTAAGAACTCTGGTAATGTTTGGTCAAACCAGCCTTGATGCAACATTACATTTTCAGGCACTTTAGGAATGATGCCCTTGGTTGAATAGCTACCCATAGCCTCATCATGCCAGTCTTCTGGAATACCCTCGAAACTATCAAATCCATGTACATTTTGTTTAGCCAATATGGCTAACTGACGAATTGAATTACCATGCCTGACACCAAACTCTAACACCAAGCCCTCAAGTTTTGCGGCACCCATACAAATTTTAAAGGTATCCACAATACTACCAGTCACAGGCGGTAAAGGTTTAGCATTAGTTTTCAGATAATCCCAAGCATCAAGCCTAGATTTGATAATAGGCGATGCATGCTTAAGTTGAGTAAAATATGTTTCTGCAATCTCCAGCTTATTTTGAGTATCATTCAACATTCCCAACATAAAAATAGCATCATGGTCATGTGCAGATAATTTATTGACCGTCTCGAGATTAGCAATGGCTTCATCAATATTTGGCAACCCAATCAATGCCGCATGCAAGTTGTAATGTGCATTGATATTTTTAGGGTCTAGCGCAATCGCCTTGCGATAAGATTTAATTGCCAAGTCCATCTTGCCTTGCTCGTGATAAGCAAAACCGAGGCTAGCTATAAAAGGGGCTTTATTAGCATCACGTTTAACCACATTGCTTAGCAATTCAACTGCTCGCTCAATTTGGCCGTCCTTTAAGGCAATTAAGCCTTGCAAGTACAGTGCATCAATTTGAGCGGGTATAAACTTAACAATTTGCTGACAAATTAAACTTGCTTGCGCTAAACGAGATGCCTCAAAATTTACCCATGCAGCTCTTAAGCCATCAGCCAAGATTTGCGGGCTAATTGTTTGCGGTTTTCCTGTTGCACCGCAACACTGCTTATATTTTTTACCGCTACCACATGAGCAGGGCTCATTACGACCTTGTTTAATCATTTTATAAATTCAATATTTAATTTAGTTTTAACTGTACTGGATTTTATTTTTTGTAGCCTGCATGCAATGCAGGGAATTTAAACCCCGTATTACATACGGGCTACGCTTACGCTGTCATCCTGAACTTGTTTCAGAATTTTTTACTCGTGCCACCTATTATTTACATTTAAAGGTAAGTTCACGTTTTCCACCAACTGCGGATTCAACTCTTTCAATTACATCATAGCTGTTAGGGCAAGTTTTTTTGGCTTTTGCAAAACAACTTCCCCACTCCTCTACAGAACCACTACAGGTGGTAAACATAATCTTTTCTTGTACATTTTTATAACCTACAGGTTGCATAGCGGCATTTGGATTACTAAGCGCAGTGCAGGCACTTAAAGCTAATAGCACGGTTATCAATAATAATTTCATTTACATATTTCCTCACATAAAATAAAAACGGCACCCGAAGGTGCCGTTAAGCTTAACTCAAACTAAGAATTAAATCCTAGAAGAATAAGATCGCGCCTAGAGCCATAGTGTCGCTAGATACTTTGCCAGTACTAACTGAATCTTTAACATCTTGGTTTGTGTATTCAGCAACCAAGTTTAAATGTTTAGTTAAAGGATGGTAAGCACCAACAATCCATGATGTATTTTTAATGTCAAAACCGCCAGCAACTGCTGAACGTGATTTACTTTGACCGTATGAAGCACCAAGTTTAGTACCTACGCCTGGCACTGTGAATGTACCTTGTACATAGCCACCTTTATCTTTAGATTTTTCACCGTTACCGTTGAAAAGACCTTGAGCAACAACAGCTTGTGAATCTAAACCTTTACCATCATAGTAGTAAGCAACTGCACCAAAACCAGCTACAGAAGCTTTAGCACCAATATCAAAACCACGTGATGTGTAGTTGTTTGTTGGAGTAAGTGGATCATTAGTTTTTTGACTAATAGCAGAAGCCCAAACACGGCCAGCCATATCGCCAGACCAGTCATAAGCTACTTTACCTTCAAATGCCATATCTTTTTTCTGAGCTGTAACGCCAGAAAGGGTAGGTGATGGAACAAAGTTTTCCATTACACCCGCAGCAAAGCTGAAACCATTCCAGTTTGGTGATGAGTAAGAAACTTGACCTTTCCAGTCAGCATAGATGTAACCAGAACCGATACGGCCTAGTGTTGATGAACCACCAGCTGGGCCGCCAGTACCAACGCCTAGCAATGTCATGTCTGACAAAATAGCATCAGAACCAAAAATGCCTAGGTCACGACCTAATTTGATAGAACCCCATGAAGCATCACCAAATGTTAAGTATGCTTGACGAATGTTTAAGTTGTTATTACCAGCTGCGCCGCCGCCAACACCACCTGGAACAGCTGTAGGAGCTAAGTTATCGCCTGATGATGAACCAGTAAAGAATGTCATTTGGAAAGCAACGTCTAAATCATTTTGACGTGTTTTAGCACCAATACCAAAAGCAGATGGCAATAAACCAGTACCGATAGTGTTTTGAGCTTTAGGATTAGCAATTGTTACGCCGCCAACTTTTACTTTTGTGTCTGTGTTTGTGTAGTAAGCATTTACGTTACCGCCAATGTCTACAGTCCAATCACCAGCTGGGATTTGGATGCCAGCTGATGCGCTTGAAGCACCAGCTAATAAAGCTGCTGCAACTGCTAATTTAATTGTGTTATTCATATAAATCTCCTAAAAGTTTATTGCTATTTTGTTTCTAAAAAACTTTGCCAAGTAATTGTGTAATTGCTGGCATAAGTGTTTGCAAACGCTCTTAATAA
>JABFSF010000074.1 GCA_013140755.1 Methylotenera sp.
TGCGCTATCGCAAAACGGTGATTGCTATTACGCTTGCCATGTTTGTGCTGTCTATCATCGGCTTTGGCAAAGTGCAACAGCAGTTTTTCCCGGATTCTACACGTTTGGAACTAGTGGTTGATTTGCGCTTGACTGAGGGTGCTTCTTATCACGCCACCAGCACAGAGGTTCAAAAGCTTGAGCATTGGCTGCGTGGATGGAATAAACAGCATCAGGGGATTGATAATTTTGTAGCTTACGTTGGCACTGGTGCACCACGTTATTATTTGCCGCTGGATGTGCAGTTGCCACATCGCGCTTTTGCGCAGTTGGTGATTTTGAGCAAAAATTTAAGCGCCCGTGAAGCCTTGCGTAATGATCTGTTGCAGTTATTTGAACAAGATTTTCCAGCGGTTAGGGCTTCGGTATTGCGGCTTGAAAATGGACCGCCAGTGGGGTTCCCGGTGCAGTTTCGGGTAGATGGTGCAGATATTCCCAAAATACGTGAAATCTCGCATCAAATTGCCGACATTATGCGCGCCAATCCGAATTTGGCTAATGTGCAATTAGGTTGGGAAGAGCCAAGCAAGGTGATGAAGGTGTCGATTGATCAATCCAAAGCGCGCCTGCTAGGCGTAAGTTCGGTGGATATTGCCAATCTGCTCAATGCTGCCATGAGTGAGCTTACAATCACCGAGTTTAGAGAGGGCAATGAACGCATTGATCTAGTGGCGCGCGGTGCAGAAGTTGAACGCAGCAAATTATCGCATTTACCGCACTTAATGATTAACACGCAAAATGGCACCAGCGTGCCGCTATCGCAACTGGCGACCATTTCATCCGAGTTTGAAGAAGGCGTGATCTGGCGCCGAAACCGTGTACCGTCGATAACCGTGCGTGCGAATTTGCGTGGTAGCATGCAAGCGCCGATAGTTTCTGCCCAAATTGAAGAAAAATTAGGTGAAATTAAAGCTAACCTGCCCTTAGGTATTACGGTAGAAACTGGTGGCGCGGTAGAGGAGTCTTCCAAGGGCGGCGCTTCTGTCGCTAAAGGCTTCCCCTTGTTTTTAGTGGCCGTACTGACACTGCTCATTTTGCAATTGCGTAGCTTTTCACTCACATTTTTAGTATTGCTTACCGCACCATTAGGTTTAATCGGGGTCACACTTGCATTGTTGTTATTTGATAAACCATTTGGCTTCGTCGCCATGTTAGGCACCATTGCTTTATCTGGCATGATTATGCGCAATTCGGTGATTTTGGTAGATCAGATTGATCAAGATAAAGCATCTGGTTTGCCGGCGTGGCAAGCCATTATTGAATCGACTATTCGTCGTTTCAGGCCGATTGTATTAACGGCTGCCGCTGCGATACTGGCGATGATACCGCTTACCAGAAGCGTATTTTTTGGCCCGATGGCTGTAGCGATTATGGGTGGGCTGGCGGTAGCCACTTTGCTGACAGTGCTGTTTTTGCCTGCGCTTTACGCGGCCTGGTTTAAAGTAAAACTGCCCAAGTAAACGTAGCCCAAGTAAAACTGCATGAGGAAATTTCTAGCCCAATAAGCACTTGCGTTATAATTAAGTTAAATATAAATAGAATATTGAAGAGTAAGCAACATGACACAGACAGCACAAACCATAGATCACCAGAACATCTCCGGTTTCGATACGCCACGCGACGCCGCGCGATTCAATATGATAGAACAGCAAATCCGCACCTGGGAGGTATTAGACCCAGTGGTGTTGGAACTGTTTAATACCGTACCACGTGAGAATTTTGTGGCGGAGTCGCAGGTCGGTTTGGCATTTGCGGACGTTGAGCTACCCATTGGTGAAGGTCAAACCATGCTGTCGCCTAAAGTTGAAGGGCGTATTTTGCAGGCAGTGGGCGTTAAAAAAACAGATAAAGTATTGTTGGTAGGCACCGGCAGTGGTTACTTAACGGCATTGCTGGCAACTTTAGCGGCGCATGTGCATGCCGTTGAAATTTATCCTGCATTATCTGCAATCGCTAAAAGTCGCCTTGATCAACAAAACATCCGTAATGTGACACTGCATGTGGCTGATGCTGCCAATGGTTATGCCGCTGCCGCACCCTATGACGTGATTATTTTTACAGGCTCATTGCCGCTACGTCCAACCACGGCAGAAAAAATGTTAAATGTAGGTGGCCGCTTATTTACCGTGATTGGCGATTTACCAATCATGCAAGCCACCCTCACACAGCGCATTAGCGAAGATGTCTATCGACATGAAACCCTTTTTGAAACTTGTTTGCCCGCACTTAAAAATGCGCCACAGGCAAGTAGATTTGAGTTTTAAATTAACAAATGCCTAAAAACTTAATAAGTATCGCGTTAGTCGGCTTGCTTTTAGGGTTTGCGCCGTTTGCAAACGCTGCGGACAAGCCATACTCTTTACTTGATGTTTATAGCCGAGCATTAACGCATGATTCAACGTTAGCCTCTGCGTTAAGTGCCAATCAAGCGGCGCAAGAAATCATTGAGCAGGGCAAGGCTCTGTATCGGCCAACCGTTAACTTTAATGCTGAGGCTAATGCCGTTAGCTCAAATATCCGCTATTTAAACTCTACTTTGCCATCTGGCAGCTCAAATTTTGAAACTTATAAAGCGGGCGTTGACGCCCGCCAACCTATTTACCGCAAACAGAATTTAGTGCAAATAGAACAAACTAAAACGCAGGTGAGCCAAGCAGATAAGCAATTACATTTAAGTCAACAAGCACTTATTCTACGCACCACGCAGACCTATTTTGAAGTGCTGATTGCGCAAGATAAAATTGATCTGATTATTGCGCAAAAGGCTGCTATTTTGCGCCAGTTAGAGCAAGCTAAGGCCACCTTTGAGGTGGGCTCTGCCACCATTACCGATGTGAATGAAGCGCAAGCACGCTTTGACTTAATTGTGGCGCAAGAAATAGGCGCCGTGAATGAGTATGAAATTGCTAAACGTTCAGTACAGGCGATTATTGGGGAAATTCCGCAAAAATTAGCCACGGTTAAAGCTGATATTAAACCCAACGCTTTAGAACAGGGACTAGATAAATGGTTAGAAGTGGCCGCACAGAACAATTTGAACATACAAATTCAGCAAGAGGCGCTTAAGTTTTCAGAGCAAGAAATTGAGCGTGCCAAAGCTGGACATTTGCCAACGTTGGATGCCGTAGCAAGCTATACCGATAATTATGCCAATGGCAGTGTTTCTGTGTTTGGTACTGGCAATGAACTTAAAACCGGAACAATAGGCTTGCAGTTGCAGATTCCTTTGTATCAAGGTGGTGCGACGAGTTCACGTGTCAGGCAGGCTGTGCTTAATAAGCAAAAAGCACAAGATGATGTTGAAATCGCACGACGTAACACAGAATTGGAAACACAGCGCGCTTATCTCAACCTGAATACAACTATTGCACAGGTAAGGGCTTATGAGCAAGCGCTCACTTCCAGTCAAAGTCAGGTAGATTCAACTACATTAGGCTACGAGGTTGGCGTGCGTACCAGTGTGGACGTCCTTAATGCACAGCAACAGTTTTTTAGTGCTAAACGCGATTTATTGCAGGCGCGTTACAATTATTTAGTCAATATTATTCGTTTAAAATCTGCTGCTGGCGTAGTAGCCGAGGCAGATTTGGCTGATATAAACCAGCAGTTGGTGCTGTTGAACACGCAGTGATATGGATAACGCTTATCAAAATTTAAAAGCGAGTCAGACTTTAAGTCAGTTGGTTTTGGTGGATATACAAGTGCGCCTAGCGTCGGTGATGCCAGCTGATGCCATGACTGAAGTTGTAAAAAATTGCGGCATTTTGGTGCAGGCGGCCAACATGCTTAATGTGCCTTTACTGCTTACCGAGCAGTATCCAAAAGGATTAGGGCATACCATCCCAGCGCTTTCTGTCTTGTTGACGCATGTTCAGCCCGTTGAAAAAACCACATTTTCATGTTTGGCAGCGCCTATATTTAAGCGCCAGCTCACGCGTGACCATTCGCAAATAATTCTAACTGGTATGGAGGCGCATATTTGCATCCTGCAAACGGCGCTGGATTTAATTGCCGCGGGTAAACAAGTGTTTGTGGTTGAAGATGCTGTTATTTCACGTAACCCCGCTAACAAAACCAACGCCTTGGCCAGATTGCGCGATGCAGGGTGTATCGTCACCAATACCGAATCTCTTGTATTTGAGTGGTTAGGCGTAGCCGAAGGTGATGCCTTTAAGGCGTTAGCCAAACTCATCCGTTAAGTCTGCCAAACACTTAGCCTGAGTAATGACCGTATGAACTGGAAAGCAATTTTCTTTATCGGCCTGTTAGGTTTTGGTGGTTTTCAGCACTTCCAAAAACGCGAGATACTTCATGGGGTAGGTGAAGTAGCATCAGAGGCGCCGCTACAAAGAAACCTTGATATTAGGGATACCCAAAACATCAATGGTTATGAAATTACGCCCTTAGCAAAATTTAGCATTAAAGCACGTGTGCTCGCGAGCAAGCGTTATCACTTTGGACGCGAGGCTGACTTAGCGCCGGTGGATTTTGCACTGGGTTGGGGCGCGATGTCTGATGAGGCGATACTTAATAAAATCGAGATCAGTCAAAGTAGCCGTTTTTACTTTTGGCATGTAGATGAGTTTCCTATCCCGCGTGAAACAATAGAAACGCAAAGTGCCAATATGCACATGATTCCAGCAGATAGGCTAGTAGAAAAGCGCTTGAAATCAGTGCGCGTGGGGCAAGTTGTTGAGTTGAACGGTTATTTGGTTGAAGCTAAAGCGAACGATGGCTGGCACTGGAAAAGTTCATTAACACGCAATGACACGGGCAATGGCGCGTGCGAGGTGTTGTTGGTCAAAAGTATTGAGGTGCACTAGCCTAAGCGCGCAGATACTGCGCTATCAAGCTTAAGGTGCGTTGCGTGGCGCCGCGGTTTTGTGCGCTAAAATTTAAGGCGGCATTACTCATCGCTTGTTGTTTAGAAAAATCCGAAAATAGCATTTTAATGCTGTTAGCTAATTCCACCGTATTCTGCACGCGCTGCGCCGCGCCTGCCGCAACGGCCAGTTCCGCCACTTGCGCAAAATTAAAGGTATGTGGTCCTATCAGCACGGGCTTGCCTAAACTTAATGCTTCAATCAGGTTTTGCCCGCCTAATGGCAATAAACTGCCGCCAATAAAAGCGACATCACATGCCGCGTAATAGGTAAACATTTCACCCATAGAGTCGCCAAGAAAATAGCTGAACTGGCTTGGTTCTGCGGATTGGTCAGTGAGCGCGGAGCGACGTGAAAAGCTAGCGCCATGCTTTTTAATTAGCGCTGCTACTTCTTCAAAACGCTGCGGGTGGCGCGGCACAATAATTGTCAGTAAATTTGGAATGTCGGCTTTGGTAACCGCGTCAATAATCAGCGCCTCCTCACCATCTCTGGTGCTGGCAGCTAAAAATATAGGCCGACGCTCTCCAAGCCTATCCCGCAGAAACTGACCTTGCGCAACGGCGTTATCTGGAGGGAACACATCAAACTTCAAGTTACCCATAATGCTTACGCTGTGTGCGCTTAAGCTTTGTAAGCGCTCGGCATCCCGCGTTGTTTGTGCACCTACTGCGCTCAAACTTTGCAAACCTTGCCGGGCAACTTCGCCTAACTTGCCATAACCAAGGGCTGATTTTTCAGATAGGCGTGCGTTAACTAATAACAGTGGGATGTCATATTGTTTGCAGCCTGCAATTAAATTGAACCAAAGCTCGGTTTCCATCAGCACCCCTACTACGGGTTTAAAGTGCTTTAAAAACCGCCTCACCGCAAACGGCAAGTCGTAAGGTAAATAGGCTCTGGCGACTAAATCCCCAAATAATTGCGCGCTAGTGGCGCGCCCAGTGGGTGTGGTGTGCGTAAGTAAAATTTGATGATTAGGGTATTTGAGTAGCAACAATTTGATTAGGGGTTCAGCCGCGCGCGTTTCACCCACTGATACGCAATGTAGCCAAATGACAGGCTTTGCAAACTTAAGCGAGTAAAACCCGTAGCGCTCACGCCAGTGTAGCAAATAGTCGGGCTGTTTTTTTGCGCGCCACAGCAATTTAAGTGGCGTAAACGGTAGTAATAAATAAAGTAAAAAAGTATATAAGCGTCGTGACATGACGTTATTTTCTCACATATTTTTCAAGGCTAACCATTACACTTTTTATTAGCGATCATGTTGTAAGCCAATACCCGTCTTATGCATAATTTTTGCAAGTAATTTTATAGAAATTTACAAAAAATAATTACAAAAAAACCGCTTGACCTACCACTACTAAGTGATTAAATTACTAAAAAAACACAACATGTTGTGGTTGTTGCTTAGCTTTTGCACAAGCACTTACATTTTTACACAAGTGCTTTTATGACGTTAAGTCACAAGATTTAAATGTAAAATCGTTAAATGAACGCACGCCTAGGTCATGATTTAAACTGACATCAGGTGTGTAAATAAAGGGTTAATCCATGCTAAAAGTCGTTGATACTGCTAAAAATACAAATGCTACAGAGCTTGAAAAAGAAATTCCTATTCAACCAGTTTCGCTTGATATTTGGGATAAAAAATATCGCTTAAAAACCAAAACGGGTGAATATGTTGATCAGAATATAGATGATTCTTATGCGCGCGTAGCACGTGCTTTGGCGGATGTAGAAACCACGACAGAAAAACGTGCAGAGTGGCATGACAAGTTTTTGTGGGCACTGCGTCGCGGCGCAATTCCAGCGGGTCGTATCACGTCTAACGCGGGTGCGTTGGAGCACAAACCTGCTACTTCAACCATAAACTGCACAGTTTCTGGTGTGATATCAGACAGCATGGATGATATTTTAGGCAAAGTGCATGAGGCAGGCTTAACGTTAAAAGCAGGTTGTGGTATTGGTTACGAGTTTTCAACGCTACGTCCAAAAGGTGCTTTTGTAGCGGGTGCAGGCGCTTACACCAGTGGCCCACTGTCATTCATGGATATCTACGACAAAATGTGTTTCACCGTATCCTCTGCGGGCGGCCGTCGCGGCGCGCAAATGGCGACGTTTGATATTTCACATCCTGACGTGACTGATTTCATTAAAGCAAAACGTGAGAACGGCCGTTTACGCCAATTTAACCTGTCATGCCTCATTACCAAAGAATTTATGGAGGCAGTAAAAGCAGATGCAGAGTGGAAGCTTGCTTTCCCTGTGACTGAAAAAGAAGCAATCATTGACGGTTTGAACGTGAATGATGAAAGCCACGTAGTGTGGCGCGAGTGGCCAGTAAAAGGTAAATACCTGACAAAAGCTGAAGGTAAAGATGCCGGTAAAGTAGCGTGTCGCGTGTATAAAACCATCAAAGCGCGCCGCTTGTGGGATGTGATTATGTCCAGCACTTATGACTTTGCTGAGCCAGGCTTTATTTTGATTGACCGCGTGAATGAAATGAACAACAACTGGTTCTGCGAAAACATTCGCGCCACTAATCCATGCGGTGAGCAACCCTTGCCACCTTATGGCGCTTGTTTGTTAGGTTCAGTCAATTTAACTCGTTTTGTTAAAAAACCATTCACCGACGAAGCCTACTTCGACTGGAAAGAGTACCGTGAAGTAGTGGCAATTTTTACGCGCATGCTGGATAACGTAGTTGAAATTAACGGCCTGCCATTGCAACAGCAACGTGATGAAATTATGCGTAAACGTCGCCATGGCATGGGTTATCTAGGTTTAGGCTCAAGCCTCACCATGATGAAAATGAAGTACGGTGAAGAAGAGTCAATCAAATTCACGGAAGAAGTGACCCGTGTGATGGCGGAAGAAGGCTGGAGCGTAGGCGTGCAACTGGCTGAAGAAAAAGGCCCGGCACCGATTATGGACGAGAAATTTGAAGTAACCGCTGACATGCTGGCAAAACGCCCAGAAATGGCGGCAGACGGCATTAAAGTGGGGCAGAAAATTGCAGGTAAAGTGTTGCTTGGTAAATACAGCCGCTACATGCAGCAGTTCCCAGAAGGCTTGCGTAACCAAATCGCCACTAAAGGCGTGCGCTTTACCCACCATAGCTCGATCGCACCGACTGGCACGATTTCGCTATCACTGGCTAACAACGCCAGTAATGGTATTGAGCCAAGCTTTGCGCACCATTACGCACGTAACGTGATCCGTGAAGGCAAAAAATCAAAAGAAAAAGTCGATGTGTTCTCTTATGAGCTATTGGCTTACCGTGAATTGATTAACCCGAATGCGATGCCGTTTAGCGACAAAGTTGAGGAGCAGTTGCCGGATTACTTCCTGGATTCATCCAGCATTATGGCTAAAGCCCACGTGGATATTCAAGCGGCATCACAAAAATGGATTGATAGCTCGATTTCAAAAACCATTAATGTACCAACCGATTACGATTTTGAAGATTTCAAAAACATCTATCTATACGCTTACGACAAAGGTCTAAAAGGTTGCACTACCTTCAGGTTTAATCCTGAAGCGTTCCAAGGCGTATTAGTGACTGAAAAAGATTTGGAAAGCACTACATACAAGTTCACGCTAGATGATGGTACTGAAGTTGAAGCCAAAGGTAATGAAGAGATTGAATACGATGGTGAAATTCACTCAGCCGCTAATCTTTACGATGCGCTGAAAGAAGGCTATTACGGAAAGTTCTAGTTAGTCATTCCGTGCTCGACACGGAATCCGGTGACTTAAGGACGCTAGATTCTGACTTGCGTCAGAATGGCAACATAAAGGAGAAAATAACATGGCAATTAAAATTGAAAAGAAAATCGTTAGCTACGCGCTAGTGAATGAACAAGATAAAAAAGACGCAGAAGCCAAGGCGGCCGCACAAAATGCTGAAGCAAAAAATGTCATACAACTGGGCGAGCCATTAAGCCGCCCGGACAAACTGGTAGGCAACACCTATAAAATCAAAACGCCAGTCACAGAACATGCGCTTTACATTACTATTAATGACGTGATAATGAATGAAGGCACACCGCAAGAGCATCGCCGTCCATTCGAGATATTTATTAACTCCAAAAACATGGAGCACTTTCAATGGATAGTTGCCCTTACGCGCGTCATGTCTGCCGTGTTCCGTAAAGGTGGCGATGTCACGTTTTTGGTAGAAGAACTCAAAAGCGTTTTTGAACCCAGCGGTGGCTACTTTAAAAAAGGCGGCAAGTTCATCCCTAGTTTAGTGGCAGAAATTGGCGAAGTTGTTGAACAGCACCTGCAAGAGATCGGCATGCTGAAAAAACCTGGCTTGGATCAACACCAACAAAAACTAGTGACTGAAAAAAAAGCTGAATACCTAGAAAAGCATGCAGCACCCGGTGAAGAAGTGAATGCGGAGGGTTTTCCTAAAGGAGCAAGCTTGTGTGGTAAATGCAGCACCAAGGCCGTGATTATGATGGATGGCTGCTTGACATGCTTGAATTGCGGCGAGAGTAAGTGTGGTTAGATAGGATTTTGCTTTTTAATAACACACGTTGTAAGCGACCCCATAAGCTGCAAGTTTGACCTCATAAGTTGCAACTAAAGACCACATTAACTGCAACCAAAAAATTGATTATGCAGAAAGTTATTGCTGAATTTACTAAGGAGTTAAACCATGGCAAAGAATAATCCAGTAGGTGATAATGCACGTGTAGGGGCGGTGCGAGACCGCTCCCAAACTTTTAATACTAAGACCGAGACTTGGACAAAACGTGATACTGAGACGGGTCGTTTTATGGATCAAAAAGCTGATGGAGAGCCGTTTAAGGGTGTCAGAAAAGAGAAAAGTAAGTCATAAACATTTGTGCGCGTCACATCGCACCTCTACTAACTGGTAAATATACGTTTTGCTTCTAAGCCTGTTTATTTAACTTAGGCCACGAAGCGGACAATGATTCTTGTTCGATAGCAAATTTATTGGATGCTATCCAAGTATATTCTTTTTGCCAGCCCCATATTAAACAAATATTCTCGATTTCACTTATTTCCTTATCTGTTAATTCGCGTCTAATAACATCTTTCTTTGAAAAAGAGGCCTCACCAAGTTCCATCATATGCAAGTCAAGTACCTTGCCAACATCTTTACAACACGCTGCTAGGTGTTTTGCTATCCTAAAGCCACCGATATCAATATCACCCCAGTGAAAGACTTTGGACTCTGCTGGTAGTGCGTTCAATATGAGTTTGTATATTCTTTTCCAAGAGGGGCTTGGCATCCCACCTGTAAATAATAATATGCAGTTTTCAAAATTATCGTTTTTTGTAGATAACTCATGAAAAGTCGTCAGATTTTCCACTGACAAGAGAGTTATTGGACTGCTTTTAACAATAAATCCTGCAATTACAGATGGAGATAAGCCAATATATGGACGTTCAACTTTAATGGTTGTTTCAACTTGGTGAAATGTAACTAAAGCCTGAATGTTTCCAGAAATAAGAATTGTGGGTGGGTACTTAATCAAACCTATCTCGGCAAAAACTTCTTCTGCACAGCGCTGAGATGAATTGATGTCTCCCTGAAGCAGTGCATCAATAATATTCCAGAGAAGCTCTACTCTCTTACTGTCAAATGTTAGTAAAGCACTAATTCTCCTAACTGGTATATCAAGAGTAGTACTATTATTGCAGGCTTCTATGACACGTATTGCATCAACCCAATCTTTTATATCTTCAATTGAGGTTCCGCGAGGCTTCATTCCTCGGCGCCACATGCTAATGACATCCAGTAGTACGGGATAGTCTTCATGCAATCCTGACAATTGAGATTCTGCCGCTGCAACAGCATCCCATCTTGGAGTTATTCCAAGAAAACTGGCTAACTTCATGGAGTCTTGTAATGTTATAAACTCTATCTGATTTTTTTCTCCCGCCTGACGTTCCCATTTAATCGTAATAGCGCCAGCACGCATGGCAAGCAAGAGTTCCCCATGACATGACTCTTTTTCTGCGTGTGTAGTTATTGCAAAGTAGTGTGGAAAAGATCGAGCTGTAAATCGCAATTTAATAGCTCTTCCACTCGGTTCTTTCCAATATGCATTTTCAGCGCTACGAAGTAACTTTTCTAATGCTTGATAAGCAATCGTACTCATGCTGGTAAACTTAATTGCTCGACTGCTTTAACCAGTAAATCAGGATTGCATATAGGCATATCACTCTCTAATAATTTTTTGGCTAGTTCCTTAATTTGCACTTCTTCTGTAAATACTTCTGTGCCAAATCGATCAAGATCATAGTAAGAGTCCAGCACGGGTGATAGCTTACCAACGTCTGCGTCTGGTGCGGCCATAACTAGTTGCAGTCCAAGAGATCTTAGAAACTGCGCTGTAACATATGCATTCTGTGCATCAAAGCCATGAAAAGCTTCATCAATAATCATAATGGCTAAGCCATCATGATTATTACCTGCTCTCATTCGATATGCGTTGGCTAGAGATGCTCCAGCGATTACATAAAAAGGAACTAGGTGCTCACCATTTGAGCCTACTCCAAGCCGTTCACTCAAATTGTCGACTTTAATATCATTTACTCTGATTTCGAGGTCGAAATTAAATAACAGGCGATAGTCTTCTAAAGGATTATTTGCTTTTCCTTCCCCAGTCTCGCAAGCCTCTAAGAAATCAATTAACGTCTTTTGAACGCCTTCAGCTGACTCAAACAGATGTGCAGTTCCCGATTCAACGAAAGCGCTACTCTGAATCAGATCATATAAATCTTTATGCGCGGATGCTGGAACAGCAACAAATTTATACTTCTCACCCCCTGTGAATTCTGGGCATGCTTTCAGTATATGATTAAGATCATCGATGTCATGTTCTACTCGCTTAATTGCTTCTCGCATGCTATATGCAACGTCGGCTCTAAATGATTGGTTAGCGGCCTCTCTCGCAGAGTTTGCCTCTATTTCATAATCGATTAGTGTTGACTCATTAAGCTTCTTGACATGATTCATAACCCAGAGTGCTGCTTTACGCCATTCGCCACGTTCCTCAACCAAGTTAATGGACGTTTCATTTATGAAGGAAACAAACTCTGTTAGTGCGGTACTTTCAGCACTCGTTAGTCGTGAGTTTGCAGAATCAAATTCATTTTGTAGATATTTCAGGGCATATTCAGGGCTTTCGTCTTCTGCCAATATTAGGGCTTTGTCGTACATTACCAAGGCGCGTTGTTGGTCATAGTCAATATTATCCATAGCTTCTAGATGACCAATTTTAATTTGATCTAACTCAATCTTGGCTTTACGTAAATCCTCAACTACATTCTGTAACTTTATTTTCTGCTCTGCACTTTTTTCAGCAGTTTCAATTCTTTTCGACTTTACTTCTTGTGATTTGGATTTAGCGATACTCAAACTGATTTTGAGATTAGCGAGATGTTCTGGCAAAACAAATTGATCCGTGTCTGGTGCGGTTTTTAATGAATCCTGTGCAGCCTGAAGTGCACTTAAAGCAAGATTGTATTTTTCAATCGTCACCTCCTTAATGGCGCGGCGCAACTTTTCTTCTGCATCCTTTGATAAAGCATGTTGTTGGTTAGCTTTTTTTTCTGCATCGATTGCTTGCATCACTTCATTTTGAAGCATATCTTTTTCAAGGCTCGAAACTTCAGCACCAAGTGCCCAGTCGTCACTCGGAATAAGGCGTATACGGCGTGTACCACCATTTGCACTTAGCATGCCATCAACCGTTAGTGCACGTTCATAATCCCCAAGCTCAGCCTCAGTTTCAACTTGACGCATTTTCCCAAATATTTTGCGAAGGAATGCTAAAGCGATTTCATTTTCACTGTTTAATAATGCTGAAACTGATAGTGCATCAATATCTCGACCAATATCATTTTTTAGGTGCTTTGGCTGAACAACTATGACGTCGTAGAGAGGTCGACTAAGAGAACGAAGTAAATGTACAGCCTCATTTTCTTTACCAGGTTCTACTACCAACGCAAAACGGTTTCTTCCAAGGAATGACTCTATAGCGGCCTGCCATTTAATATCATGTACCTTAACTAAACTAGCAACAGTGTGACTCTCAATGCCACTATTTTTGAATAAAGCCATTGCTTGAGGAACATCATCGTTATGTGGCAAACGCATTCCACGTTGAGCTGCTCGGACTTTTTCTGCTGCAGCTTTTAGTCGAGCGGTAGCTATTTCTAAATTTTTTGAGTCGTTGGTTATATTCTCGGTGATTATTGGATACGCTGACTCAAGTATCTTCAGTGCTTCTTTTAATTCAGACAAAGAGGCAAAACTCCCCTCCATCGCCTGAGATTCCCAAGTTTTGGTTAGCCCTTGGAAGGCGCTCGCACTTTCATGTCCCCCAGCCACCAAAATTTCTGCGGTTGTACTTATCGCTTCTCGAACATCAAGTGTTAAACGCTCTATATTGCGTTTACGCTCCTGTACAGTATTAAGTATTGCCTCACGTAGTTTTCGATTATTTTCGGGTGCTTGGGATGTAGGGTCGGAGTTATAAGCCAGAAGAAGTTCTTCATATGAATTCTCAAGAAGCGCATCCTCTTTTTCAATTACTTGAAGAGCCTCGCCAAGTTTTTGGATGGTATCTTCGAAATCATGTTCAGCGCTTTCGAGTGTGGTTACTCTGGTATCAGTAGACTCTAATTGCAAAAGTAGTCTAGTCGCAGCAGCGTTAGCTTTTGTTCTATATAGATTTGCGACAGCCTTAAATCTGCCGTCAATATCACTTAGACGGACAATCTGCCGCTTTACCTCCTCGATTTGTTTTACTAGAGCACGAACAGTTTTAATATGTTTTAGCGTACCTTGTTTATCTATGGGCTGTGCATCAACTAAATAACCTCTCAGATAATCATTAACGCTGTTGATGCCTTTAAGTCTTAAGCTTTGTGCAAGCGAACGTAAAAACTTATCACGGTCGATATTTCTACCTTTATGTTGTAGTGAGTGTAGTAATTCGTCAAGATAGGTTTCTGGCTTGCTTGTTAGCGTTGGAGTTCTGCCTGCTTGTTTTGCAAGCTTTCTTACTAATGCCTCAAATGTTGACCAATCCAATGGGGATTTGTCGCCATTTTCTAATAGACCGATATGATCGTCGAGTTTTAGTTTTACGCCTGGAACGATGTATAAGCCTAGAACACGGTGTGTTCTTTCAGTTGCCAGCGAGTGGATGCAGAGTCCAGCACTTACACAGTCTTCTGAATTGTCACCTTCAAAAACTAAAGTGATATAAGACAGCGCCTCATCACGTTTTCTAGCAAGTACACCTTGATCACCCTCTCCTGAGCGCATCATCCCTAGAGCATAGTCCCTAATGGATCGACGATCTTTGTGAACCGACTGGGCATTGAAATGCATGTGATTCCCATGCCCACCTACTAGTGCGATTTGTACTGCATCAGCAAGCGAAGTTTTGCCTGCCCCATTTGGCCCCATGAAGGCGGTTCCGCCTTGTCTTAAATTAAATGTTTCGTAATCCCAAAATGAATATTGGACTAAGTGAAGTGTGCTAAGCGTTTTCATCAGAATTTTCCTCTATTTCCAGCTCAATATCTGCAGTATTTGAGATCAAGCCTGATTTTAAATAAGCACCAAATCGTCCAACGACATGTTCGCTAAGTATTTCGGCGATACCAGGTAAAATAATAATGGCAAAGGGCTGTGGATCATTCTCGGGCTTTTCATAAATTTTGGCTAAGCCTTTTCTTGATGCCACTTTGACTAACCTACGTATATTTTCACTCTTTGACTCAAGATCACGATTTGTTACCGAGCGATAGGTAGATATCAACTCATCAATGGTGATTACAGCATCCCCATCTCTATCTAGGTCGCCTGCGCTGCCCTTGATGTGATAAAGCTGCCGTAAGACTAGTAGGAAAAGGGTTTCTTGTTGATCAAGTGGAGTGTCTTTCACAATTTCTGGAATGACAAAACAGAACTCCAATCGATCATTAAACTCCAGTCTTAGACCCATTAAAGAAATAGCTTCTTCAAACTCTTCACGATAGCTTGAAATGATTCGATATGAAGTAGAGTGGTGAACAAATCTAGAGTAAAGACATTGGAGTGAAACTAATTGATACATAGCGCGTTTGAAATCATCGGCTATATAAATATTATCTGATGCATCCGCAGCAGCATTCCAGTTACGAGGCATTATTGACTCTCCGTGTAATTTTAAAGTTTGGTGTATTAAAGTACTTGCCGTCGACTCTTTCTCCACTAATTAAGATAACGCTGAATCCAAGATTACGTAAAAGTGGATTTTTTGATATGGACTCTGGGTGTCGAGAGGTAATGCTAGCTAAACGTAACATGACGAGATAAGCCACGGCATCTTCAACGTTCTCTATCGGAAGATTTTCAGCATTAACCGTTTCTCCAGGCTGTATATAAGCTTCTACGTAGCGCTTCATGGCGGTAGGCGTTGCTTCCCGATGTTTAATCATGGCTTTACGCAACATTCGAATAGCGCGCTCATGCACAGTCATTTCTCTTTTCTTTAAAGCAGTACGAGTAGGTTTGGGTGCTGCTACGGAAGGTATTCTTAAGCGTTCTTCACTTAATAGCAGATCAAGGCTAAGTAGTTTTCCTTCAATAGGTAAACCAGCTTCTCCAGTTTTGATGACTGCACTGATGGTATCAAGGATTACTTCTTCAATACGCTCTGATGCCTTAAGGCGATAACCCAAATATGCAATCGCCCGTTGTGTTGCTGCATCAATAACATCATCCAGACGACGTAAGAATTTTTCAACATCAAGTAGCTGTCGAAATTTATATACATCACGTTCTAGATTTTCCTCTTCCTCTCCCTGTTTAACTCCTTGTAGCTCAGCATATCCGCTTAGAAGTGCAGCACGTGGGCCTTCTTTAAAATACAGTTCATTAACCATCTCGATAATTTCATACCGGAGCCGAAGCGGATGGTTTTCAGTTCGGAGTTGCTTAAAATCGCGAACATAAAGGTTACTGATATGCTCGTTAAAAAATCGACGAACAAAGATAGGTGTCGCGTCCTCTTGTGTGAGTTCTTTCATCAGGTCGCGTACACGGGATGTCGTTAAGCCTAGAGAATTAATAAGCTGTACGCAAAGTTGCGCTGCACTTACAAAGCCACTGGCCTGGCCTTTAGGATCCTGAATCACACCTTTTAGCTGGTTATAAATCAAGAGCACGTTTCCACCTAGGAGTTGTGGACTCTCATTCGTAAATTGCTGTAAAAGATCAAACAAACGAACGGCAGATGGCCTCATGCTAATAAAGCTGCGAAGCCCAACTCGCTCTTCATCAAGCCAGCCTGTATCAACCAGCCTGCTTAAAAGTTGATTTGCTTGTACAACGATAGGCGTGGTTAACTGAGCAGCGTCATCAGATTCATTTTCCCAACCAGCATCAAGCAAAAAACGTTCAATTTCTTTGACTACTTTGTCATGTAGGTAACCATCTGGGTAATCGGGGATTGAATTAACACTAAAATACTGCTCATATAGGCGTGTTAAAAGATTCCACGTCCGGCGATTATTGCTGCCAGTTAGTGGGTTAAAAATTTCAGATGGTACGCGATCGAAAATATTCATATTATCCTAGAGGATAATTTATACTACACAATAATTTATCTTGCAAGCTAATTTGGCTTGTAGGATAATATTATTATGGCAACTACTATTTCAGATCGAATTTCAGATCTCGAAACCGTCCTTTATTGGGAAGGTGAGATTGATAACCAGCGCATTCGTGAGCTTCTTGGTGTTCAACCTGTATGGGCAAGTAGATTGATGGCCGAATTAGTAAAACACATGGGTGATCGTGCATTTAGACAAACACGCAACGCCCCTTTGCGATTTTTACCAAGTAAAGCTGAGAGAAATAAGAAAAGCTCCCCAGATGATTATTTGCGGGTCATAGGCCAACAAGTTACAGGAAACCTTTTTGTTGAGGATGCAAGATTAGATCTTTCAGTTATCTCTCCAGAAGTATTTATTGCCGTAATGCAAGCCATAAAAAACAAAAGTGGCTTAACCATTGTTTATCGTTCAATGAACGACCCTAATGGATCTGTGCGTCAAATATTTCCTCATGCAATGATTAGAGCGCCTCGAAGGTGGCATGTGAGAGCATGGTGTGCAAAAAGACAAGATTTTAGAGATTTCACATTAGGGCGAATTACTTCAGTCAAAATGCTTAGTGATGTTGCCACTCATTTGAGAAATGAGGATAAAGATTGGAATGAAACTGTTAGCTTTTATATATTACCCCATCCTGGATTAACGCCAGATCAACAGGCGATGATATCAGCGGAGTATTTTCCAGGAGCTAGTGCTCGCAAGCTTTCAGTAAGACGATGTTTGGCTGCATATATTATTCAAGATTTACGCTTAGCTACTGATGTGGCTAAGCATACATCGCCAGAGTATCAATTATTTGTTCCAGATGCACTGAAACTTAAACTGACTTTTGACGCATCCTAAAAGGCTAAGTATTGAGTGAAACTTAAGTTGTTTTAGTTTATCTAGGTAAATATTTCTACTTATAATCATCTTGATAAACCGCTCACCTAGAATTTGTATCAATTGTGGCGCACAATCTACGTGTACCAATTAACAAAAAAATAAAAAGGAAAAGTGACATGGCAGCTCATGATAGTGGACTTACCACAATGCAACTTTCGAATCTAAATATTGAACACTTTATTTTCCATGTAATTCATGCTGATGCCCCAGATAATCCAACATTTTTAGCTGAGGTAACAATCTCTGAAGAGCAACGTGATTTTTTTACACAACGACTTCGTGATGCTGCAGCTGGAACACAACTATTGTTCTTAGATGAATCACCGCATTTAAAAGAACAATGCTCTAATATCCTTACAGATCAAACTCGATTTGTTGAGCTGTCTCGCCAAGTAACGCAGGATTTTGCTGGGAGACATAGTCGCAACTCTTCAGATGGAATTTTCGTTACAGCTGTAGTCTCTACATTGCTAGCTGATAATGAACCAGTAAAGTTAATTTTCTTTGTAAAAATGGATCATAAAGTAACATATGATTACAAGTTAGTTCAAGGTGACGAGGGAATAAAAGCGGTAATGAGCCGTATTGCCAATGCTTTAGTAGAAGATAAAGCTGCCATCCAAAAAAGTGCTCTAATTGATGTCAGTGGAAGATTTTCTTGGAATGTATTAGCGAGAGATAGGGCTGGAACGGGCGAAGATGGACTTACTGATTATTTCCGTGGATTTCTTGGCGCAAGAATGCGCGAAGATGCCAGTACTCTAACAGTAAGGGCAGTTACTGAGGTTTCAAAATGGGCTAAATCTATATCATTGGAGGATATGCCGCCTGGAGAAGACGTTTTTTCTTTCAAAGCACGAGCAGTACGCTATATGGAAGACAATACTGTTTTTAACACAGATGCATTCATTAATACAGTTGTACGTGATGAGGATTACGATCGTAAGCTTCGTCTTGAAATTAACTTAAGAGAAAAACTGACCATATCAGGTGTTGCAGGCCAGACTTTCACACCACGACCAAATTCTATTCCTAAGAAAAATCGTAAATCAGTTTATGAAACGGAGGAAGGCGTGACAATTATCTATGAGGGTGAACAGGACGCGCGTCGAGTAAGTATTCGTAAAGAAGAAAATGAAACCATTATTGAGATTCGAACACGCAGACTCAAACCTAAGAGTCCTGATTAGACTGCGTTAAGAAAATGCTTACTGATATAAAAAATGCTATTGAACGTCTGTATTCAATTTCAGAACCCGGGTCAATTGATGAAAACGAATCTAACGTTACTCTATCTGGCAGTCGCGGTTCCCTTGAAATTTTTAATGCATTTTCAATATTTAAAAATGCTTGTCTACTAATCAATTACGAGCCTGTACTTGATGTAAACGGAGACGCTGTAGAGCTTGCAGATTATGATAGCTGGCTCGCATCTTTAGATGAAGATTCAGCAAATTCATATTCTTGGAGAATATTAGTATCTAAACAAACTCTTTTAAGTAAAGTTGAATCATTGAATTCATCTGTAACTTATAAAATATTTTTTAGTGAAAATGCATTTAAAATATGGGCTGAAAAATTATGTGATTTTAATAAACCTCTTGGGGCTAAAGATCAGTCAATAACTGTATTACTGGGGACTCTAAAAAACGCATTCGGTGGAGAAAAATTAAAAGTATTTCCTATTGAAGGGTTTGAACCAGCATCTGAAAAAACTGAATCAGTTAAAAACATTCCGTCAACAGATGATGTGCATAAAATAATCCACAGTCATGGAATAATGGTGTCACCTTTGTCGGTATCGCTTTCATGGGGAGACCTCTCACAATCAGAAGCTAAAACATTTCTAAAGCTTTATGCTCTTCATCTTGCTGCTAGCCTAGTTAATGATCTATATTTTGATTCTACAAAAAATCAGATCCAAGTTGTATTGAGAGGCATTAAAAGAATTGAAGCACCGCTATATACACAAGAAGCCGCCATTGATGTTGATGAAAAGCACATAAAATTGTTGGCTGATGCTGTGAAATGGGTCTACGAAGAAAAGCAAGACACTAGACATAATCTAATTGTTGATCGTTTATCAATTGAGATAGTGAAAGGCGAGTCGCTACTGGATAGCATTCTGAAACACATCGAAGTTGCCCTAAGGCAGGCAAAAGAAAAGTACGTTTTTGTAATCGAAGAGAGAAAAGATGCGTACTACAAAGAGTTAAGAGACATTTTGAAGGATGTTAGAACACAAGCAGATCTTTATGCAGCAAAAATTAGAGAGTTAACGAATACTTTATTGCGAGATTTACTCGCACTATTGATACTTATTGGTGTTGGTCTTATTGCGAAATTTGATTCAAATACCCTCGCTACTATTGCTGTATCACCAGAAGCAAAACTATTCTTTCGTGTCATGTCCGTTTATTTTATTTTTTCAATAGCACTTCAGTCTTTTTCGCATTTAAGAGATTTGAGCCTTGCATCAAGTGAGGCAAAAAGTTGGATGCGACTCGTCTATAACTATACTTCAGAACAAGATATTCGTGAGCGATTCGAATTACCTATAGAGCGTCGTAAAAAATTCTTTAATTTCATCTTTGTAATCATTCTAATAACTTATTTAGTCTTGGCTTGGGTAAGTTGGAATTTTCAGTCAATTTTATGTCGCATAGTTAATACCTAGTCAAAATATGTCTGTTAATTAATTGCAATGTTATTTCTGGGTGTAATTAAGTAGGAGAATAACCACACTGTTTCGATACGGTTGTGTTGTCAGTTACATAATTCTTGGTTAATAAAACCCTTCATCTTCTCAAACAAATTTATTTTGTCAAATCTAGCCGCTTAATAAGCGGCTTTCCTCATTTAATAAGCATCCCCTTGTAACTGCCAGTTCAAATTTGTAACTGGTGGTTTCTAAATATACTTAATAATCAATATGTTAATTTATATTTATTGTTGCGTAACTCCTAAATTTAGTTTAATAATTAATTCTTTGCCTAAATTTGACAGAACTTAAACTCATGCTAATTTGATTTTCAGACCGCTCAGAAAGCAAAACAATTTTGTGTGGTTTGATCAGGCGGCAGTTTAACCACTGCCATTTTTGAAAGGAAGTACCGAAGAAAAAAAGCTTATAGAGTGAAGTAGCCTAGATTATCAGGCTACTAAAATGCAAAAGACCCAAGCGGAATACACTTGAGTCGATTGAATGTTACTTAACACCTAGCTACCAACTAGTTAAATACATTCTACGACAATATCGTATTTTGTCAAATTTTAGACGATAGTCTTGGAATCCTTGCACCCCAAACTTTCTAATTAGTAAAAAATACTGATTGGCTGGATGGGACTCCCTACGCCCAAATTTCTGAGTTACTCCATTTGATGCAAATTAGGAGCTAACAATGAATCAATTAATAGTAGTACCAAAGATACAAATCATCTTCCCGAAAGATGGAAAAATCCGTAGCCGAAAAGTAGTAAAACGTTCCAATGCACGCAATACTGGAAAATATCCCAGTTGGAAAATGCGACGCATGATGCAGTGGGAATCGGCGCATGAAGGCAATGCCATGCGTATCCTTGATGCCACACCAAATGTCATTTCCTTTAGCGAACAACCTTGTGAAATCCTATATGTCTTAAATGGTGTTGAGCGACGTCACTACCCTGATTTTATTGTGATTGAGGGTAATCAGTGTGAATTCTGGGAAGTGAAAACTAAGTCAGACGCTAATAGTCCAGAAGTCGTTGAACGCACAGCATTCTTAACTAAAGCTTTACCAGAATACGGATATGGCTATCGCGTGGTGTTTGCAGAAATACTGGCCCAGCAGCCTCGACTTGATAACATTAAACGTTTGAACAAGCTTGGTCGTCAACCTATCTATCTTCTAGAACAAGAGCGTATCAGACGCTTATTCCTAAATGAGCCAGCCATTTCTTGGGGGATATTCGAACAGCAGTCCCCACAAATATTGCGCAATGTCAGTCGATTAATACTCGAAGGCAAGCTCTGCATCGATTTCAATCAACCGATCAATTCAGCTACTTCAATTCGTAGCAATTTCAACGCACAACTTTAGGAGTTCGACATGGCAATCGCATATTTTTGTAAAAACACGTCTTTTGATATGGATGGACGTGAGTATCAACTCAATCAAGAAATCACGATGGGTATTTGGCAGGCGCAAGAAGTTAGAACAAGCAGAATTCATGAGTTCAGTATTCAAGCGCTACAACAGCACTATGCCGATGGAAAATTAGTATTTATGGAAGATGCTGAAAAGGCAGCAAAAACCAAAGAAGCTTTTAAAGAAAAGCCTAAAAAAATTAGTCATCAAACTGAAAGTGCTGAATGGGAAAAAGCCAAAATCAGACGTATGTATGTCAAGGCAGTTGAGCATTTACCATGTACAGCGGCATTGATGAAAGCAGCTATTGAAGAGGTCTGGAAAAAGCTCAACAAAGATAAGAGTGAAACAGAGGTTGATAAAGCACCAAACTGGACCACTGTCTCTAGGTGGAAAAAGAAATATCTGACCAATGGTAAAGACGCATTTGCGCTAGTTGACGCACATCACCACAAAGGCAATCGAAATGATCGTTACGATACAGAAGTCATGCATATCGTTTCAGATTGTATTGATAAGATTTATCTACAACGCGAACGCAAAACGATAGAAGACACTACTGAGGAAGCGGTCGTGATGGTGGTGCGCGAAAACAAACAGCGCGTTAAATCTGAGCAATTGCCACTACCAACCAGAAGGCTCATCACAAGACTTATTAGTTTAATCCCTGCCTTTGACCGATGCGCAGCAAGATATGGCCGTATTGCTGCTAATCGCTTATATCGAAGTAAAACGAAACATTTAATTACTAAAAAAGCATTGGAATCTGCAGAGATTGATCATACCAAGCTAGATTTGTTCGTGATTGATGATGGCTCGCATATTCCGCTTGGTAGACCGTGGCTCACTATCTGCATCGATAGCCATACGCGTTGCATACTTGGTATCTATATTGGCTTTGAACCACCCAGTTACCTCACAGTAGGCAAATGTTTGAAACATGCATTTTTGCCTAAGACTAATCTGCAAAAGCAATTCCCAAGCATCAGAAATACATGGGATGCGCATGGTGTAATGGAGCAGTTGTTTGTAGATAACGGACTGGAGTTTCATAGTATCAGCTTGGAGAAAGCCTGCTTCGCTTTTGGTGTCGAGATTATTTACACCCCACGCAAAACACCATGGTTCAAGGGCAAGATTGAACGCTTCAATCGTTCTATCAATGACGGTGTTAGTCACGGTATCGCAGGAACTACCTTCAGCAATATCTTTGAAAAAGATGATTACGACCCTTCCAAACATGCGGTCGTGACATTGAGTACTTTGCGACTCATTATTCATAAATGGATTGCGGACTACTATCACCAAAAGCCACACCGTAGCTTGGATCAGCAAACGCCTGCTGTCGTGTGGACTAGCAGCATTAACCCAGAAGATATTGCCTTGGCACACAACCCAGCAGAACTGGATATGTTGTTAGGTAAAGCGGTAGAAGATAAAAAGGTGACGCATAAAGGTATTGAGATTAATAACCTGCTTTATAACTCACCTGAATTGATGAAATTAAGACGTCAATATGGTGAAGACTTGACCGTAGAGATTCGTGTGGATGAAAGTGATATCGGTCATATGTATGTCATTCTCAAAGACCATCAGGGGTATATTGAAGTACCAGCGCTCAACCATGAGTATGCGAATGGTATGACGCTATGGTTGCATAACATTTGCCGCAGTTATGCCAAGAAGCATTTCAAGAAAGTGGATGTGTATAGCTATGCACTTGCCAAGACGGAAATTCGTGAGATTATCGAAAACGAGCTGAAACTTAAACGCAAAAAATCCAACGCTAAAGTGGCGCGCTATAACGACACCAATCAACAATCAGCCGCCAAATCCGGTGCCGCAAAAGTTGCCAGAATTCGTAATAAAAAGCCCGTGATCTCAGCCAACTTAAACAAGCCCGTTATCGCTAAGGTTCGTCCTAGCTATGCACCTATTATTGATCAACGCACTTAATTAAATCTAACACTATTGAAGGATTACATCATGAATAAAGCTATTTACATCCCAACTACAGTGGATCAAATTTTGGTACCACATATGTGTTTTAAGAGTGCGAAGCTGCGGATTGAAACACACTTGCTTGCTGCACAAAACTACCTTGAACCCACTTGTATCGCAGTGGTGGGTGAATCACGTACTGGCAAATCAAGATTGCTAGAGAGTATCACCAAAGAAAACCCAAGACAGCGTACAACTGATGGTTTAGAAATCCCTGTACTCAGCATTAAGACGCCTGCTAAACCTTCGGTGAAGGGCTTGGTTGAGATTTTGTTACGGGAAATTGGCGATCCGCTTTGGCATAAACGGGGATCTGAAAATGAAAAAACAGAACAACTCTATAAGTTGCTAAAAGAAACCAAGACTCACACACTCATTATTGATGAGTTCCAGCACTTCTATGACAAGGTATCGCATAAGGTGCAACACTATTTGTCCGATTGGCTGAAGATTTTTGTGGACCGTTCTGGTTTGATGCTGATTGTTGCTGGGTTGCCTGACTGCATGGCAGTGATTAATCAAAACCAACAATTGCGTGGTCGATTCTTAGCGCCTATTCGTATGCCTCGTTTTGACTGGGACAATGAAGATAGCCAGGATGAGTTTATTGCATGTTTAGAGTCGTTCCAGAAAGGCTTAAGTCGCTATGACTTCCCAGACTTAACATCTTTCGAAATGGCTTTCAGATTCTATTGTGCAACGGGTGGACTGATTGGTTATTTGGCCAAGGTTTTGCATCAAGCATGTTTGAATGCGCAAGTTGCTAATAAGCTCAGCATTACTTTAGAAGACCTTGCTAAAGCCTACGAAGAGTCTGTCTGGGTTGATGAGTTGGCACCAATCATAAACCCGTTCTGGCCAGAATTTGAAACAGAACCTAGTGCATATTATTTGGAAGCTGCACAGCAAATTGGTACAGCTAGTCCGGAACCTATTAAACCACGTGCAAGTCGCTCAAAATTCAAAGATGAAATGACTGCTGCGGAGGTATTGTCACGATGAAAATTACTAGTGAACATCAAGCACAAGCAATTCAGCCACTGGTGATCACACCCTCCCCCTCTCCGGGGGAGAGTCTGCCAGGCTTTATTTTAAGAACAGCCGAACGTAATGGCTATGAGTCACCTATGAAGCTATTACATTACGCAGGCATGGATGACAATGAAGCACGTTCAGCCAGACCTTCACTAGAAAAGCTGGCACCACTGTTTGGTAAAACAGCAGAAGATCTCAAGGCTGCTGGTTTAGACACTATCAGCCAGTTCAAAGGACGTTATGTGCAAATCATGGGTCATAGTATTCCATCCATGTTTACCAGCTGTAAGCACGCAGGTGTATGCTTGGAATGCATCGAAGAGCATGGCTATATTGATGGTTTTCATGAGCTTAAATATGCAGTAGCGTGTCCTGCGCATCAAGTCAGAACGGTGAGAGGTTGCGCTGCATGTCATAAACCTTTGAGCTGGCATCGTGAAGGTTTGACTAAATGCAGTTGCGGCGCGGACATCATTCAAACTGATCCGGAGAGAGTCACTAATCCTGCGGTATTGACACTGTTAGCGATACTGTATGCCAAACTGATGCGGCAGCCTTTGGATCAGGCGCAGATGGTTAAGTGCGGTTTTCCGGTTGAGGCGATGGAACAGTTATCTATTCAAACCCTGCTTTCGATGATTTATCGTTTTGGGCTGTTTAATGTGGAGCAGGCTGCAGACACAGATGCTGAATTTCTAGCGGTGGAAGCGGCTGCTGATGCACTGTCTGATTGGCCGCATCGTTTTCATGACTATTTGTCTGAAGTACATGCACCCAACGCCAATTTGAAAGCCAGTGGTCTGCGTGGGCAATTCAATTCATTCTATGAGTCATTTTTCAAGAATATCAACCAGGATCAGGAATTGCAGTTCATGCGGGATGCATTCGTTGAATTTGGTCAACAACATTGGCAACAGGCTTCAGTGCATCCGAAATTATCTCCCGTCATTGCTGGTCAGTCTATGGGGATGAATCAATTGGCAGGTCTGCTTGGTGTGCAGCCCAGTACGCTCAGGAAGATGATTGAGGACAAGGTGATCAATGTCGAGATCAATGAACTTAACGCAACGCGCAAACTGGTTAAACTTGCAGAACAGCAGCCGTTTGAGTTTGCATTGGGCAGGCGTCTTGGTTTGAAAGAAGCTGCCCAGCGGCTGGATATTCCTGTGGAAGTCATGCGCGCCTATCGTTCACATGGTTATTACGAGGCTAAGTACTTTGCTCCAATGCATATGTTCCATGAACGCGATGTGGAAATCTTGCGTCAGCGCCTGATGCAGGGCATGCAATTCAAAGTCCCATTTTTGACCGGGAAGCATCACATTACCTTAGGTCAGGTAATGCGGCTTAAGATCACTTCGGAAATGAAAGCTATGTGGCTGAGTGCTGTATCTAAGCGTCAAATCCTTACCGTAGGAACCGTAAGTGCTTTACCTGGTGGATTGGTATTTGATGCGCGCGGTGTTAAAAACTATCTGGAGAATATCAAGCAGGCGTTACAGAATACAGTATCGTTTAATGAAGTGCAGTCTGAGCTGGAAATTGATCGATCAACCTTATTCGCATTGGTGAAACATGGGCTGCTTGAGAAAACATATTTGCAGGGACTGGGACTGCGCATTACGGAAAACTCATTTAACCATTTCAATGACAGCATGATTGCCTGCTGTCAGGTTGCTTCGCTCAAAAATACCACGCAAAAAGTGGTATTGACACTATGTAAACAGATGCGTATTCCCATAATCCAGATTGCGAGCCGAAGTCATTTAGGTCGGATGATTTGCTGGATACCTAGGTTTTCGCTTAATTTGCTAGGTGTTAATGATGGTACTCAGCAACTGCTTGCCGCATAGTACAACTATTCTTAGCTACCAAAATTATGGCAATTCATCCGGTATGTTAGGCATATAATAACTCCGAAACAGGAATGGACTAATATGAAACTAAACATTCAAAAATGGGGTAATAGTGCAGCTATTCGGCTTCCAGAGTCTATATTAGAACAGCTGGACGTTAAAATTGGCGATTCTATTGAAGTGAATGTTCAGGCTAACATCGTCACAATTCGTGCATCAAAGCCAAAATACAAGTTGGCTGATCTCTTGGCTCAATCGCATGAAGGTCCCCCTGTTGTTGATTGCTGGGAAAATATGCTGCCAGTAGGCAAAGAAATTTACTGATTTATGACAGTTTCAAGTGGCCGTATGGAGGTGTTCAGTAATGCCTACTAAAGTGGGGTTAAGCCTAGCAAACGAGGCTCGGTGTCTGTCAAACGTACAAGAGCGAATCCTCTAGCATGAGCGCCGCAATTTTGGATGTATATCCACACATGGTTTAGTTTTTACTCAATAAAATCTCCCCATTAACAGTTTTATCCCCTCCCGTAAAAGACGCTTTCATCCAGAGTGAGGCATAATTTCAATGTGCTGTAAATAGTACTAACCATGCACTGTTGTGATTAAAGGTAGCTCCGGCTACCTTCTTTTTTAAACTTTGACCTTACCCACCCTCCTGGCAAATCACATCTGAGCTACAAATATGATTAGATACGCACAGATTAATGCACATACTCCTCCAAATACTACAAATAAATCAGACAATACCCATAATATTGGTGATGTTTTTATCAGGCAATTGCTGTAATATCAAGAGCATATAAAAAATCATTTCAATAATTAACAATAATACTAATGAATCAATTAAAAAACTGGCTCCAGCAATGCGCCATGCTGGGTTTTCTTGTCCCATCGTTTTGCGCAATCGCTGCTGGTATTGACCCAGCACTCACTACTCCGGCAGAACAATCCAGGCAACAAAACCTTGAAGCACAGGAACAACTTCGCCAACAAGAAATCTTGAGATCCCTGCGCCAGCAACAAGAAACCAAACCCGATGTACGCAACTCCGTAGAACAACTCAAAAGCACTGTCCCCATCGCCACAGATGTTATTCCCGACCATGAAACGCCTTGTTTTGTTATTTCAAAGATTGAATTGATTGGAGACAGTGCGAATCAATTTCAGTTTGCCTTAAATGAAGCTCTGAACAACACAGCAGATGGCAACCCTATTTTAGGTCGTTGCCTAGGCGTAATAGGCATCAACGCTGTAATGGCGCGCATACAGAATGCCATCATTGCCAAAGGCTATATCACCACACGGGTATTGGCAACACCACAAGACTTAAAAGCCGGGGTTCTACAACTAACCGTGATTCCTGGCCGCGTGAATGCTATACGATTCACCCCTGATTCCAGCAAACGTGTCAGTGTCTGGAATGCACTCCCGATTAATACTGGAGACATTCTCAATCTACGCGACATCGAACAAGCCCTAGAGAACCTCAAACGCGTCCCCACGGCAGAAACTGACATTCAAATAGAGCCCGCCAATGTGCAGCCGAACGACTCGCAGAATAGCGCAGCACTGGGGTTTAGTGATATCGTCATCCACTATCAACAACGCTTTCCCGTGCGCATCTCTGTAGGGCTGGACGACAGCGGCTCCAGCAGCACTGGCAAATATCTGGGCAGCACCACCTTATCTGGCGATAACCTGCTTGCACTCAGTGACATGTTCTACATAGATTACAACCATGACTTGGGAGGCGGCGACGCGGGTAAACGAGGCACCAAAGGCTATACTGCCTATTACTCCATTCCATGGGATTACTGGTTATTCAGTACTACAACCTCCAACAATGACTATCATCAAACAGTAGCTGGCGCATCACAGAACTACCTCTATAGCGGCACTTCACAAAATGCTGACATCAAAGTGAGTCGTCTGATATATCGCAACAGCATCAATAAAACCAACCTGTCACTACGCGGCTTTTTACGTAAATCCAACAACTTTATCGACGACGTGGAAGTAGAAGTGCAACGCCGCCGCACTGCTGGCTGGGAGTTCGGTTTCAATCAAAGCTGGTATATAGACAAAGCAGTTTTAGAATACAACCTAGCTTACCGCCGCGGCACAGGTGCGCAAAACGCACTCAAAGCCCCTGAGGAAGGGTTTAATGAGGGCACCTCGCGCATGAAGATGCTCCTAGGCGACCTCAACCTGAACGTACCGTTTTCAGTCCATGCGCCATGGGGTAATCAACCCCTGCAATACTCTGCCAACCTGCGCGGACAAGCCAATTACACACCGCTCACACCGCAGGATCGTTTCAGTATCGGTAGCCGTTTCACGGTGCGAGGCTTTGACGGTGAACAGACGCTGATGGCAGATCATGGCTGGTTGATGCGCAACGAGCTGATCACACCGATTGCCAGTAGCGGGCAAGCCCTGTACTGGGGGCTGGATTATGGCGAGGTTGGTGGACAATCTTCCAAGAACCTTATCGGCAAATATCTGGCAGGTACCGTAGTTGGATTGCGTGGTGGTGCGGCAAACCGTTTTGGTAGTTTGAGCTATGATGTGTTTGTGGGTAAACCGATCAATAAGCCCCAAGGGTTCCAGACGCATCAATCCGTGGCGGGGTTTAATTTTAATTATGCGTATTAGCCCATAAAATTTTTATTGACGTAGCGCAATCATCAAGAAGCTGACAAATGAATAAAACCAGATTCCGCATCATTTTTAATAAAACCCGTGGCATACTGATGGCAGTAGCTGAACATATTGCCAGTGCTGGTAAACCTGTACGGACTTCAGATGCATCAGCAAGTGGTCACGTCGGCCAAGCAATCAATACTACGGTCACATTAAAACCAACACATTTTGCGGTGTTGTGTCATTTAGGCCTAGTGAGCTTCATTAACCTAGTGAGCCTCGTGAGCTTCAGTGGATTCGCTAATCTTGCCCATGCGGACATCATTGCCGACCCAACCGCCCCTGCAAACCAACGCCCTGTGGTCATGAATGCCGCCAATGGCGTGCCTTTAGTCAACATTCAAGCCCCCAGTGCTGCAGGCGTATCGCGTAATACTTACAGCCAATTTGATGTGAACACTAACGGCGCCATTCTCAACAACAGCCGTACTAATGTACAAACGCAACTCGGCGGTTATGTGCAAGGCAACCCTAATCTTGCTGGAGGCTCTGCGCGTATCATTCTGAATGAAGTCAACAGCAACAACCCCAGCTTACTCAACGGCTATGTAGAAGTTGCCGGTAGCCGTGCCCAAGTAGTAATCGCCAACCCAGCTGGTATTTCGTGTAACGGCTGCGGCTTTATCAACGCCAGCCGTACCACACTGACTACTGGCACGCCCATTATGAACAATGGCGATTTAATGGGCTACCGCGTAGGTGGCGGTGCCATTAACTTCTTAGGCGCAGGGCTAGATACAGCCAACAGCAACTATACCGATGTGATTGCACGTGCCGTGAACGTCAATGCAGGCCTGTGGGCACAGAATCTGAATATCATCACTGGTAGCAACCAAGTGAATGTTGCCAGTAATGGTGATGTCACGGGTATTACCACTATCAGTCCAAACGTCACGTTGCCAGATGGCAGCAGCAACCCCACACCCGGTTTTGCCATTGATGTCGCAGCCTTGGGTGGCATGTATGCTGGCAAGATTCACATGATAGGTACTGAAGCTGGCGTAGGTGTGCGTAATGCAGGGAGCATAGGGGCGAGTGTTGGTGAAGTTGCTATTGATGTGAATGGCATGCTGACCAATACGTCTACTGGGCACCTGACTAGCGTTGGCAATACGCAAATAAGGACGACCGGCGACATTAGTAACCAAGGCACGCTCTATGCACAAGGCCACGCCACGCTGACCACCAGTGGTGACCTAACCAATAGCGGAACAGTGGCAGCCACAGGCAATATTGAGATGAATAGCGCCAGTCTCAGCAATCAAGGCGGTACCTTTCTGAGTGAGGCTAACATTGCGCTCAACAGCGTTAGTCTGGATAACCAGTCTGGGCAGATAGAAGCTGTTGGGGATATTGCCATTGAAGTTGACGATTACATCAATAACCAAAGTGGCCTATTACGTTCTGGACAAACGCTGACACTCGCAGCGGTTAACGTGGATAACCGCAATACACAGGGTACTGATGCCAATCATATACCCACACAAGGTATCGCAGCGCAGCACGTCAGCGTCAGTGCGAACCAGATCGACAATAGATCTGGCGCGATGCGTGCCGACACTGCACTAGCCATCCTCGGCAATGGCACACTCAACAACAGCCTAGGCAAGCTATCTTCGGCTGGTACCCTTAGTATTACCGACCGATTAGCGAGCGCCAATAGCAATGTCGCCAGTAAAACATTGACCGTGACCAATACTGGCGGCAGTATGATTGCCAATAGCGACCTCAGTATTGACGTTAACGGTTTGACTGGGGATGGTGCGATACTGAGCAAAGGCAACCTCAGCACTAAACTCATCAGTGATTACACGCACAC
Source organism: Methylotenera sp. (assembly GCA_013140755.1). GTDB lineage: Bacteria > Pseudomonadota > Gammaproteobacteria > Burkholderiales > Methylophilaceae > Methylotenera. The sequence continues at coordinate 31,013 of JABFSF010000074.1, forward strand.
TGGAGAATGGCAGGCAGATGGTAATGCCAGCTTTGAGACCACAGGCATGCTCACTAATCAGGCCAAGCTACTGGCAGGCAATACCCTTAACATCACTGCCGGTACGCTAGATAATCAGGCTAATGGTGAGATTGTAGGCTCAACGCTACGCCTCGCAGCCACAGACACCAACACCCTGACCAATCGCGGTCTGATTAACGGCAGCGATACCTTCATTGACACCATAACGCTCAATAATATTGGCACTGGCCGTATTTACGGAGACCATGTCGCAATCGCCGCTACAACACTCACCAATGATGCGGAAACCGTGAATGGAATCACCAAGGTTGCCTTGATTGCGGCACGTGACCGTCTGGACATCGGCGCGACGAATATCATCAATCAGAACGGCGCACTACTCTTCAGCGCTGACGACATGGCAATTGGTGGTGGTTTGGATAGCAATCATGAAGCCACAGGGCAAGCCAGTCAAATTGATAATATCAGTGCCTCGATTGAAGCTTTGGGTGATTTAAGCATGAGTGCGGCAACACTTAGCAATCGACGCAGTGCGTTTAGCATGGATCGTCATGTGACAGGGACGAATACCCAGTACTCTCAGAAATGTGAAGACCCACCCGATTGTGATTACATCTCGCATATCACGGCAACCAGTACCACCTATCAAGATTATGTGACCAGTGATGCGGATGCTGCCACGATATTAGCTGGTCGCGACGCAAGCTTTACCATAGGAAATGCAGTGAATGCCTATAGTACGATTGAAGCTGGCCGCAACCTAGACTGGATAGGCACGACCCTAAGCAATCAGGGGGCAGAGCTATATGAACAAACAGACACCATCACATCCAGCACATTGATACACTGGGGTAACAGAAACCATGGCACCACCACTTGGGCGAGTAGCAGCAGTACTTTATTAGAGACTGTGCCAGCCATCATTAGTGCAGTTGGCAACTTAACTGGGTCATTCACGGGCAATATCGATAATGTGTCTATACGTCAACACACCGCATTAACTGAGTCAGGCAGTGGTACACAGCCAAATGCCTTGACCACGAACACTATCTCACAATCGCCAGAAAACGCAGGCGCAGTGACATTGCCGAACAGCAGCTTATTTCACACCAACCCTAACCCGACAAGCAACTACTATGTAGAAACCGACCCGCAGTTTGCGAACTATCGCAACTGGCTAAGTAGCGACTACATGCTCAGCGCCTTGAATTATGATCCAGCGGCACAAACCAAACGTCTCGGCGACGGCTTCTACGAACAGCGCCTGATCCGTGAACAAATCAGCCAACTCACAGGCCGACGCTTTCTCACCGGCTATGCTGATGATGAAGCCCAATACCAAGCCCTGATGACCAATGCAGTGACCTTTGCGCAAGCCTACCAACTCAGGCCAGGCATTGCCTTAAGTGCAGCCCAAGTGGCTCAGTTGACCAGTGACATCGTCTGGTTAGTTGAGAAGACCGTGACATTAGCCGATGGCAGCACCGCACAAGCACTGGTACCGCAAATATACGCCCGCCTACAAACCAGTGACTTAAACAGCACAGGCGCATTACTCACGGGCAACAATGTACACCTGAACACCACAGGCAACATCAATAACAACAGCACGATAGCAGGCCGTGAAGTAGTTTCACTCCTCGCTGACAACATCCACAACCTGGGGGGACGTATACAAGCAGGAAACCAGTTAACCCTAACAGCGCAACACGATTTGAATGTGACAGGCACCACCAGTGAAGTGAACATGCAGATCAACACAGCGCGAGGCAGTGGTCGCGTACAACAAACCAACGTGAATCGATTAGCCGGATTATATGTCAGCAACCCGAATGGCGTAATAGTCGCCAGTGCGGGAAACGATCTTAACCTGAATGCAGCAGAAATCGTGAACAGTGGTAGCGGTGGTACAACTAGTTTAAGTGCAGGGAATAACTTAAACATCAGCACCGTCAAAGCCTCAGAGCACGCAGAAGCAGCGAGCAGCCGTAAGAACTGGTGGCGACAAGACAAGACCAATGAAGTGGGCACTACCATTCAGACCGAAGGTGATTTAAGCCTGAGTGCTGGTAACAACCTCACCGTACGTGCAGCGTCGGTCACCAGTGACAAAGGCACCCTCACTGCCACCGCAGGCAACGACCTGACGATTGAAGCTGGCCTTGCCACTACAGAGATGGAGAAATATCGTAAATCCAAAAAAAGCGGCACGCTCTCCAGCAAAACCACGGTGCATCATGATACGCTCAACAGCACCGATGTCATCAGCAGCACCTTCAGTGGGAATAACGTGAATATTGCCGCAGGCAATAACCTTGCTGTGAAAGGCAGTAACATCGTCGGCACCGACAACGTTAACCTTGATGCAGGTAACAACGTCACGCTGACCACAGAACAAGCCACGTATGATGAAACCCACTTCAAAAAAACCAAAAAGAGCGGCTTTAGTCCAAGTGGCGGAGCCAGTATTGGTTACGGAACTAGCAAACTCCAAACCACCAATGATAGCCAGCAAGTGACGAATGTGGGCAGTACCGTGGGTAGTGTGGAAGGGGATGTGAATATTACCAGCGGTAAAGACACAAAAGTTACCGGCTCAGACCTCATTGCCGCGCAAGACATCAACATCACCGGGCGCAATGTCACGCTCGATGCTGCGTATGATGGCTACGCCAACCAGCAGTCCATGAAATACAAGCAAAGCGGCATCACTCTGGGCGTATCTGCCCCTGTCATCACGGCAATCCAATCAGCACAGGATCAAGTCAAACGCAGCGGTGAAGTCAAAGATGACAAAGTCCAGGCACTGTATGCCATTAAAGCCGCACAAAATATAGTTAAAGCTGCCGATGCAGTACAGGAAATTGCCAACAGCACCAACCCGGCCGAAGCCTCAGGCGTTAAACTATCCTTATCTATCGGCACCAGTACCGCCAAATCCAGCAGCACCACGACTGAAACGGTTGCCAAAGGCAGCACCCTTACCGCTGTGCGTGACATCAACATTACCGCTACAGGCATCACCCCTTCAGAGGGAGAGGTGCCACAGGGAGGCGCAGAGGCTGGCAACATCACGATGGTGGGAACAGCAGGCAATGCAGGCCGTGACATCAACCTGGATGCTGCCAATGACATCAAGTTACTCAGCGCCACCAATGCCAGCAACCAGCAAAGCAACAATAAAAGCAGCAGTGCCGGCGTAGGGGTTGCCATCGGCGCAGACAAAGATGGTGCCGGTATCTCAATATTTGCCAATGCTTCAAGTTCAAAAGGCAAAGCCAATGGCAACGGCATTACCCATACGGAAACCACGCTCAAGGCCAACGACGCACTCAGTATTACCAGCGGTCGTGACACCACCCTCAAAGGTGCTATTGTCGGCGGCAATACCGTAGTTGCCGATATAGGCACCAACCCCAACACTGGCGGCAACCTCCGACTGGAAAGCGAACAAGACAGCGCCAACTACAAGAGCAAACAAAACAGCGTCAGTGGCGGCTTAAGCTACACCTTTGGCGCAGGTGGCTTTGGCGGCAGCCTCAGTGTAGGTAAAGAGAAAGTCAACAGCACCTACGACAGCGTCATTGAGCAAACCGCCATACAGGCAGGCGATGGCGGCTTTGACATCAACGTCGCTGGCAACACTCACCTCAAGGGTGTGGTGATTGATTCGACCTTAGCTGCCCAACAACAAGGTAACAATAGTCTCACCACACAAACCCTCACCTCAGAGAATATCAAAAATATAGGTGAATACACCGCCAGCAGTAGCAGCGTAGGTATCAGCGTAAGCGGCAGCCCGGAGACCGGCACCAACAAACCTGCCAACGGCACCGCCGGTAGCACGCTCAACGGCGGCCTAAGCGGTGGTGGTGGCAGTGATAGCGGCGAAGCACACGGCACTACCCAGTCTGCCATTGCCAATGCAGACATCACTATCACCGATGAAGAACAACAAAAGGCACTCACAGGTAAAGATGCGACACAAACAGTTGCCACATTAAACCGCGATACCCAACACGCCAACGGCAGTATAGAAAACCCCTATGACCAACAAAGGGTGGCAGAACAACTGGAGTTTCTGCAACTGGCCAGTGAAGTCATCCTGCAACCTGTAGCCGCACAAGCGGCTAAATGGATCGGTGATACCTTTCCACCAGACCCGAATGACCCCACCAAGATCAACGTAGGCAAGATACTTGCCCATGCCACCTTGGGTGCTGCCATGAGCCAGTTATTAGGCACGGGTTGGGAAACAGGGGCAGCAGCGGGCGCATTGGGTGATGTACTGCCACAAGTACTAGCTAAAGCGTTTGAGAAAGACCCCGTCACCGGTAAACCGAAGAACGAGGAAGCGTTCAAGGCCGCCAATGCCATCATCAGTGCGGCCCTGATTAGTGCTACAGGAGCAGATCTGGCACAGACCATCAATGCTGGGATGATTACGCAGAATGCAGTGGCGAATAACTTCTTAGGGCATGTAGAACAAGCGGAACTTGCCAAATTGCGCGCACAAGCTAGAAGTGGAAAAGAACTTAAAGCTGATGAGAAAAAACAGCTGATTTATTTAGAAGCAACTAATCAACTGAGTGATGGCTTGCTTAATAAATATCGCTCAGGTGAAACGCTCACAGAAACAGAGCAAAAAAATCTTAATATATATTTGGGGTTATATGCAACTCAAAATGGTGAAGCAGCTACGATACTTCTATTGAAAAATGGTGGTAAACCCGATTACGATTATCCTTATGCTGGAAGCTCTGAAGAACAAATCGTCTACATGAAAAACCTAAATGATTGGAAGGTTTATGTGACAGGCCGAGACATGTCGGCTAATGAGCAACTCTATCGTGATGCGAGAACTGAAACAGGTTTGTATCTAAATACTGTACGCAATGAAGACTTTCTACCCACCAGCATTGACAATGCTCAAAAAGTATCGGTGTTAAATGCATTAATTAATAGCCCTGTGTTAGCCACGGGAACTTATCTTGGTGGCACCGCATTAGGTACAGACCAATCAACACTTAATCAGGCAACCATACTGGCAAGTCAATTGAGTGATATTGGGGCTTCGTTCATTCTGCCAAAAACAGGGTTAAGTCCTGTGTTGGGGGAGACGACGGTTAATCCAACAAAACCCTTTATTCCAGCCAGTATGATTCCCACAAAAATACTCAATGAGACTGTATTGAGCAGACTTCCAGAAGGTGCAACACCAATCAAAACTGAGTCCGCAACGCAGTTGAATAAAAACACCACACAAGGCTATGATCCATCTTATCAAGCAGGCACTAAAGCTTACACTTACGTGACGCCTGCAAATGGGGATAAATTTGTGAGGGTGTTTGTAGGTGATGTGATTACTGGCAATTACAATGGAACATGGCTGATGCGTGAGGCTGATATTAAGGGGTTGGGCTCGCAACAGATTCAAGACAAGTTCTCTCTTCCACAACCGCCTACAAGCGTGTTACCTGTAAATATCCCTGGAGGTCAAAAAATCCAAGCATCAACAGCTAGTAGTGCATTGGGTAACAGTGGTGGTGGCGTGCAGTTTCAGTTGGTATTGCCTAAAGGAGTAAAGCCACCAGACTCTTGGTTTGATATGAAAAATTCGAGACCATTAAAATGATTGATGAAAAATTTAGAGGCTGGCCATTTAGAGAGTTTTTATTGCAAAATGGAGATAAGATAATTTGTACTTACTCTTGGGATGGGAGTGAGCCTAAAGAATCAATTCATGATGCCTTGCACAATATCTTCCGTCTTGATAAAGACGGCAACGTAGTCTGGCAAGTAAAGCGGGATGAACAAACTAAGCTATATCCTAAAGACTGGCAAAAGCGTTCTGAGCGTAGCAATAAAATTTTTGAAGGGAAACACCAAGGACCCTTCGCAAGACTATCCACCAATTTCATTAAACGCGGCACTTACAATGAGTTTGAAGAAACTCCTGCCAAATATCGCAGTGATACATGGAAACCTGACTATGTATTACTCGCATGGGTATATGGTCGTGGTGTATATGAGTTAGACATAGAAACAGGCATTGCTAAAAACGTCACTCAACCTGGAGGGCGAGATTGGTGATAGCAGCCAAGAACGCTGTTAAACGCAGCCCGCGTAGGGCGTACCCGCTTGCGGTACGCCGTATGAAAGAAAGCGTCTAATAAATTACATGGATTATCGTCGAGCATGGCACAAGGGAGGTACGTATTTTTTTACGGTAAATTGCTTGCAACGCAAAAACAATGATTTACTGGTTCGCAATATAGACTTATTGCGAGAAGTGATAGCCAAGGTCAAAAAAATTCATCCATTTATGATTCATGCATGGGTGGTATTGCCTGAACATATGCATTGTGTGATTGAGCTGCCTGAGGATGATGCCGATTTTAAAACACGCTGGATGTTAATCAAGATGCTTTTTTCGCGAGCTATTCCAAAAAATGAAAGGCGCTCGGACATACGTATACAAAGACGAGAGCGTGGCATTCTTGGATGCAATTGGGTGAGCAATTCAATGAAACTGAGCGCTCAAATGGTAAATCCGTTACAGTCATTCCTGATGCGCTGAAAGATGCCACGATTATTGAAGCCAAGGACGTGAAGTATCTTTCGAACTCGGACCAGTTTAGGGGGTATTTAGCAACAGATAAGCCGATTCAGTTATACGTCAGCCCAAATACTAAGATTTCCAGTCCACTTTACGACTTGATAATCAATAAATCACAAGGTTCAATCCAGGTTTTTGACCCAATAACTAAAAGCTTGACTGAATGGAAGCCATAATGAATAAAAAACTACAATATGACTTAACAATCTTATCCGTTAAATCTTTTCGTAAATCTGCCGATTATTTAGCCGCCGTAAAACTGCAATGTGACATGTTGCCAGAATACATGCCGAATAAATGGGATGTAACAGAGCCTATTAAGCAAATCTTTGACCCTAATCATCTTGGGCAACTGATATATCCTAATGGCAATACGGATAACATTTGGTGGAGGCGTACCGAGAAACCAAAAGCTACTGGTTCTTGGGGAGTTCGTTGGGGCAGTTCTTTAGGTCTTTCAAAAAGCACGCATGCAACCATAGATATTTCCGTGCATGAATCAACACAGCAGGATAAGCTTATTCAATACATGAAGGCCGCAAGTGTGTTGAATGAAGCGGACATTAGCGCTTTAGATAGCAATGTTGACAAGGGCAAAGAGTTAGCCAAGTTTGTTTATCATTTGCCAACTGGATATACCTCTACAACAAGCATATTTGCTGGGATTAATCTTTCTACTCATGTTCTCCGTCACTGGCTTCCTGATATGCCATGGGCGGTGGTTTGGGGTTCTGCCTATGTGCGTATGTTTGGCAAAGAGCGGCTATTAACATGCCCAGCATATAAGGTCGAAGATATTGGCCCATAGATGGTATTTATCCAACTTACCTCCAATATAGAAGACATCTACAAAAAATACGATGAAGTTATACAAGCCCGTGCATTGGCTAAAAAGCACTTGGGCGAAGAGTGCTTTTTTAAACCAGAACTTGCTTACGACTATAAAACAAGTGCATCTACTAATGTTACAGAAGAGGAAATAGCAGCAAAACAAGGCAAAGTGTTTCGTGTGCCAGCATTTGAATTGAAACCTGACTAACACTTTGTAAATGCAGCTCGCATATTATATTTAATAAAGTTGGAGTGTGAAGTGACTAATTTCGGCCTTGAATTCAAACATTAGGTGCTCTATGTCACTTAAATATATCCCAGTGCAAGCATTCAATATTAACATTGACAGAGTTGTTGAAGATCTAAAGGATCACGGTGTGGTTGTTCTCGTGACAGCCAGAACTCATGCGATTCAAATTGCAGCCCAAGCATCTGGCCAGCTTGGCATCGACGTAGATGACGAGGAAGGCGCCTTTCTTCAGCACCTATCATTTGAAGTGGACGACAGAGGATGGGAAGATTGTCTGATGTATTCGGAATCTGCAGATTACCAACCAGACGAACTCCACAAAATCACAATTCACGCCATTCGTGATTGGATTGCCGGCGGAGAAAAGGACTATCATGTTTGCAAAACGCGCACCTAGTCTTTTAAACAAGTCACCATTTATGCAAGAGCAAGTGAGTTATAGGGAGTTTATGTAATATTATGTGTTTTACATAAACTTTATTAATTTTGCTATATTCTGGTAATTCAGTCTAACAAAAGTAGATTGCTACCCCGCCAAAACAATAAACAAAACAATAGGGGGCGTACTACAAATACCAATAACAAACGGCTTCTATATATAACAGAATCCGTAAAACCATCGTGTACCACTAGTATCGCTTGCCTCGGTGATGGTTTCTACAAACAAAAGCTCATCTGTGAACAAGTCGCTCAACTCAAGGGGCGACATCATGTGACTGGTCGAGAAGACCGTCACTCTCGCTGACGGTAGTACACTACAGGCACTGGTGCCGCAAGTATATGCCAAGCTGCGTGAAGGTGATTTTGTGTATGTAAATTGGTATAATAAACAATCATAAGCTTTGCGTCCCGCAACCGGTCTGTAGAGTCGGAGAATGCCGTGTAAAGTTTATGACCTATTTCTAGTTGATCAATGCCGTTTTTAGCTAAGTTAGCTATCGATCTAGCCTCCCACTCTCTACCCATTGGGTTTCTAATCTACTCAAATACTCACTGTACTTTTCTGAGAAAACTAATTGCCTTCTGAAAACTCCTTCATCGAAAAAATTTCTTATATCTTTCAGCATCGACTCAATAGAAAAAGATTTAATTCCAAGGATTTCTTTTGCTAAATAAACCTCAGAAATTTGTTGTGTTATAAGTACGACAGTAGCTGCAACACGTAAGCTAACTTCGTAACCTAAATTTTTATCTGTGCGAATAGTTCCATTATGTGCAATACCATTTCTCACTGTATTAAGTAATTTCAAGCGCTTATTCTGTTCAGGTGTAGGGTTGAGTGGAAAGTAATCAAAAGTTTGTAAAAATGATGTCATTTTTAAAACAGGTGATGGAGATCTAAGCGTCCTAAACCGTGCAGAGATATCTGCAGTAATATCTTGCGAGACTCCTTCAAGCGGGAAGTGTTTTAAAATTAAATTTCGGGCTCTGTTCCATACAATATTATCAATCTTATTAATTATTTTTGTGGCAGCAGTATCAATTAATGGAAGATTTTCATACTTTGTTTTTTCAGCTGCTGAGGCCCAGGCTGTATATATAGAGTCGAATGCAGCATTTACATAGGCGCCCCTGCCGATTAGCTCTGGAGCTTGTGCAGCATTAACTATGCAATACATGGCATCTGCCAAGCCAAGATCAGAAACTATAGAAAGTTTTTGCCAGAGGTCATTAGGTAGTCTCTCAAAGTCAAAAGAATCTATTACCCGTTCTGCATAACTCCTTCTTGGATCACCATCCAGATCTTTTTCAAAATAAACTTGTCTTCCGGTCAGGAAAGAAAGAACAAGAATAAGATCATAATCCTGTGGAATTTCAATATCATGATTGAAAAGAGTCGAGGAGCTTTGTGAGCTGCATGTAAATGCTGCAGTTTCTACGAACTCACCCCGCACAGAGCCATTTTCTATAACCACGCGTTTTAACTCTTCGTTTAACGTATAAGTTCTAGAAACTCTTTTGGGCAGTAGCTGTAAGTTCTTACAATGAAAATCAGAAACTTGGATCTGATATGGGCCAATATTTATTGTTGTTGGCTTTGAAAGCCCATGGTCGAAATTAAACAGCTTCACAAATATCCTTAATGAAATTAAACGTCAATATTTTCCCTATATTTAGCGGATGAAATCAACGACTAAAGCGAGAGTAGCTTATGTCCTTTAGCATTTCATCATTTTCTAACCATAAAAGACTCAATACCTGATTATTTGAAATACGCATAGCATCTTCAATAATTTCGTAACGTTCAGCTTCTCGATTATCAAACCATGTGTCAGCAGTCGATTTTTGCGCTCTTACACGTTCCTCATTTCCGAATACTTGATCAAAAGCCATTGAATCTTGGCTAAGTTCTTTTTGAGGGAACCATCTTTCAGGGACATCTTTTGAGCGATTGAACCATACCCGTCCAGTTTTTGAGTGGCATACTAAAACTAAAGGCCAAACATTTATATTTACTAATCTAATAGCAGTGGCAGTAATGCTTGTATTAAATTTGTCGGCAAGCTCTTTTATACCATCAAAGGTTGGACGTTTGAGTTTTCTGGCTAAAGGATCAAACATATATTTTGGCATTAAAAGCTCTGAGGCGTAAGTGTCTGCTTCTCGCTCTTCGGCAGGTTTACTGGCGTAACCTTCTACCCAGTCATCGACCCTGCATTCAAAAGAGCGACCTCTATGATAATTCCAGTGACCCAACTCATGCGCCAAGGAAAATCTTTTTCTTCGCAGGTCAGATTGATTTCTGATAGTTACTATCGCACGATTGTTATATCCAACCAGTCGTGCTTCACAACCAACCAAATCTTTATACTGTACACGTACGCCTTCATCCCATGCGATGGCTTCTAAATCAATCGCATCCGGCTGGTAAATGCCAAGCTCTAGTAATCTGTGTTCGGCTTTGGATGTGCTTGTTGTTTGGTTCAGGATATATCATCCTTTGAAATTGCGCCTAACTCTACTAACTCGTTTATCAGTTCTATAGCTTCGGCATCACTTATATTTTTTAGGTTTCTCGCGGCAAGCGTAACGTTTGCCTCATTGGAGGCAGATAATTTGGTAATTATTCTATGAGCTCTTGCTGCATCTATATTGCTTATACTTGTTTTAACGTTATTAGCTCGTTCCATTTCAGCTTTTGCAATTTGCAGTCTTTTAGCTCCTACAGATTGAATGGCATTTTGATAACATTTTTTCGCGTTAATTCCAGCTTGCACTAAAGACTTATCAGTAGAGGCTTCTTGAAGAAGATCTTCATCAGGAGTATTAAGTAGGTCGTCAATTAGTAGTTGAGCGATTCGGTTCAGTTGCTCGCGCGGATCTTTGGATTTTGTTGTCATTGTGTTGACTCCTTTTTATCCAATTGATTTAATTTACGTCGAATAGCTTTTAAAGTACTTGCATATTGGACTGAGTTTAGACCTAGAAGGCTTTGAATATCTTTTGGGCTGTAGCCATCTAGCTGTGCCATAAATACCATTTCAATAGTTTCATCACCACTTAAAACTTGATTAATTTTTTCAAGTGTTTGTTTAGCAATTAGTATTTCTTCTGGTGTATCGATGCTAGGTCTTAGATCGATATCTTCTAATAGACTTTCTTCTTCTGCAATTACTTCAATTGCATTTGCTAGAGGGTCATGCATACGTTTCTTTAAATATGCAGACACTAAACTTTGCATTACTCTGCAAATGAAAACTATAAGATTGACACCTCTTGGGCATTTTCGTTTACCTTCTAAAGATTTACAAATGGCTAAATTCAGGAGATCTTGGCCTTCGATAGCTAGACCCCAACTTAAATATTCAGCGGACCTGCCGAGTTTCATCCAATGCACATCTGATAATGCATTAATTTCCTCTTTAAAATCACTGACAGATAAAACATCATGAGCTTCTTTTGTTTTGATCAAAATCATTCCTCACAGCTATTAAAGGCTACTTTCTAAAGCCATACAGACAAGTATAAAAATATTTTTTACATTGTGTCTGCAATACTACAGTTTTAGAGCCAACAAGAACATGGCACTTGATCGTATCTTAATTGATTTTAACGCGTAGGAGAAAAGTATGGCTGATGTAAGAATTACTTGTATTACAAAACCGCAAAATGGCAATCACGAACATATTACGCATGTCGGTAATCCAGCGAATAATTGGAAATGGCCGGTTGCCGATGTAGTAAGGAGTATTGATGCCAAAACCAATACTTTTTATGTCCTAGACTCCAAGACTGGCAGGCGTGCAGATGTTGGCGTAGTTCGACCACAAAATCATGCGCCATATATTCGTACTTACGCAGATGGACACTGGAGCGATAACTTGCTTTCGTTACCAGCTTGCGCATAAACCAATCTTGTTAGATAAATAAAGGAGATTAAAATTGTCTAAAAATCAACATGTTGTCCCACATAATAATCAATGGGCAGTAGTAGGTGAAGGAAATTCCAAAGCAACCTCAGTATACTCAACGCAACAAGAAGCTATACAGCGCGCTAAAGAAATTGCTCAAAATCAGCAATCTGAACTGCTTATACATGGCACTAATGGGCAAATCCGTGAGCGAAATAGTTATGGGAATGATCCCTTTCCACCTAAAGGCTAAGATATCTTTTCGTCTATCGTTGTTGGTCTCAAAGTGACTCAGTCAGGAGTATCCAGAGTTTTTTGGTGTTTCTGCAATAGTATTGCTCAACACAATGCATGGCAGGCCTTTTTATTATCATTTGGTAAATCAGTTAAAGGAGAGTTATGAAAATTAATCTTGCCCATCTTAGGGAGCGCTCAACTTCTGGGGGATGGATAAATTTTGCAGTTTTTGATGCTAAATCAATCTCAGGTGATTCAGGTAATTCAACGCTCTTAGCACAACTAACTGCTAAGGCGCGAGTATCTGGCTTAAAGGTAGACCAGTCAGCGCTAGCTTATAATTACAACGGGCAGATTCGGTTCTATGGTACTAAAACACTTGTTGATTACTTGGCACGAAGTGGAGTTCCGGGTTGGACACACACAATTGATGTATAGAGTGTGCAACTAAATCTTAATATTAGGATAAAAAATGGGATTGTTTAAAGAAGGCGGTGAGCATCAAATTCAAGACCTTGGTAATGACCAATACAACTTGACGATTTCTATACCCGCAGATGAGAGTGGCCGCATGGCAAGGGAATGTCCCAGTCAGGAATGTTCACCAGGATATTTCAAAGTCACACCAGGAACAGGAGTTATAGGAGGTCAAGCCTTAGCATATTGTCCATACTGTAGACATGAAGCTGAGCCAAGTGACTTTGCTACACAAGAACAAATCCGTTATGCAAAAGACATGGCATTAAGAGAGGCTCACAAAGGTGTTAATGACATGGTTCGAAATACTTTTGGGCTTGGGTCATCTGGAAGAAAGAAGCTGGGGGGTGGGTTCCTATCAATGGAAATATCCTATAAACCTGGCTCTTTACCATATGTGCATCGTCCATTTGAGGATGAAGTGCGACGGGATGTGATCTGCCCACATTGCACACTAGATCAAACTGTTTTTGGATTAGCCACGTGGTGTGCTGATTGTGGGGAAGATATCTTCATGACTCATATCGAAGCGGAACTAGCTGTAACACGATTAATGTTGGAGGATGTCGAAAGACGACAAGATCAGCTCGGAAAACGTGTGGCAGCAAAAGATCTAGAAAATTGCTTAGAAGATGTTGTTTCCATTTATGAAGCTGCTATTCGTGCCATTGTAAGACGCGCAATGATTATTCGTGGTGACTCATCAGAACTAATTGAGACGACATTCAAAAAATTGGGTAATGCATTCCAAAACATCGATAGAACCCAGAAAGAGCTGAATTCCTTATTCGGTAAGAATGCTTTAAATGAGGATGTTTTAGAAAAACTTAAATCGGCATTTGAGAAAAGGCATCCGATCACACACAATCTTGGAGTCATTGACCGGAAGTACATGGAGCGTACCAAAGAACTCGAACAAGAAGGACGCGAAATTAGGTTATCTGCAGAGGAAATATCACAGGCTCTTTTTGATGCAAAGACTGCAATATCTGACATATATGAAAAATTAATAAAAGGATATAGTGGACAAGATTTTGCATAGAAGAAGTGCTATGAATGTAAGATTAATTTTTATAGTAAATTAGGAGATAACATGAAATTAAAGCCATGTCCAACATGTGGAACGGGTTTAGATGAGGATGCCGCTCTGTGCAGTAAATGTTCTAGACCAGATCCATTTGGTAAATCTAAGAAATCTGAAAATCAAATTAAGAGGTCTGAAAACCAAATAAGGATCTTCGTAGGTGTTGCCGTAATTTTAGCATTAGCATATGGGTATTTCTTTGCATTCCCTGAGTTTTTCACTATGTTTAAACAATAGATTTTGAAGCATATGAAAGTCCTGATCTATTTTCTTCCTAAAAAAATAAAATTGCATCAGGCTTTTAAACTTACTTTCTGAAGCCCAGTTTAATTCTGGAGAATAGAATAAAAAGGTCAAGTTATTATTCTGGTCGAACTTACCCTCAATTAACCATGTGTAGTTGAGGTAGTTAACATCGTTAGTGTAATACTGTCGAAGTTCTTTTGTAATTTTGGAGGCAGTCTTTACTGAAGATTTAAAGTATACATAAGGATATAAGCCTCTGATGCCATGACCTTCGCAAGACGCTATGGTTTTAATGCCCCCGCTTTCGTTCATAGCCATAACAAGATTTTTTATTTTCGGATCCAGCTCATCGTATGGTTTGCTGGGACATAAAACTTTTTGTATAGAAAAAGACTTTATTTTTGCTAAGTATAAAGAAAAAACTACTAGCAGCTTATGCGTATATTCCATAAGAAACTTGCAACTTATGGGAGTATGTCGGTTGTTGCTTATGGTGTACGCTAGAGCGGTAACTGCTTGATCTTTCTCGTTATGAGGATGCATCATTTGCCTCCCCCAACACACGTATTGTGCGACACCCCATAAGCGACTAGTTCAACCTCATAAGTCGCTAGTACCAACCGCATAAAGCACTAGTAAAAAGCCTGATAGTTCAGGCTTTTTTATGTCCCATTGAAATTTTAACTAATACGCTATTAATTATGGGTATCTGATTTAAAAAATAAATTTGATAATAAATGACTGTTTACGGCCCAAAGAAGACGGTCAACGTTTGAATTAAGGCGCCGGCTTTAGCCAGTCCGCTTGAATAATGGATTAGACGACATCTGCGAATACCGTGGAGATC
>JABFSF010000155.1 GCA_013140755.1 Methylotenera sp.
GTATCGTGGTATTATTTTATTTCGATAAACTTTTTTAGAGGATGGATGATATGGCTACCCGTCTAGGCGAAAAACTTTACGAGCTCAGAAAAGAACGTAAATTTACTTTAGATAAACTGGCTGAACTATCAGGGTTAAGCAAAAGTTATATTTGGGAATTGGAAAATAGAGAATCGCAAAGACCTTCAGCAGAAAAATTAACTGCGTTAGCTGATGTTTTAGGTGTTGGTGCGACTTATTTTATTGAAGAGGATGTACGAGAGCCAGAAGAGCGGCATTTAGATGAAGCATTCTTTCGTAATTATCAAAAACTAGAAGGCGACTCCAAAGAACAGTTGCGAAAAATTTTAGAAACTTTCAAGAAAAAGTCGTGACTTCAACTACGCTTACAGCGCCTAAAGCAGCAAACAGACTGAACCATCTTTTGGAAGCAGTCAGTCTTGCACATAGTCTTGATCGATTTCCAGTCAATGTTGAAAGGTTAGCTTTAGATACTGCAAGTGTTTTTGGTTGGAAGGACGCTGTAACAGAAGTACAGTCAGCTGATATAAAAGGTTTGGAAGGTTGCTTATTACCTAATGAAAGTAAGTCACAATGGCTAATTCTCTATAATGGCAATATGAAATCTCAAGGGAGAGTCAGATTTACTCAGGCTCATGAGTTAGGACATTATTTGCTGCATCGTCAGCAAAAAGATTCTTTCGAATGCGCAAATGCAGCTGATATGTTCAATTTGTCTCAAGAGGAAAAAGATATTGAGGCGGATGCTGATAGGTTTGCTTCGTATCTGCTCATGCCATTTGATGATTACCGTCGCCAAATAGACAATACAGTGAATTTAGATGTTTTTGGGAACTGTGCTGACCGCTATGGTGTATCCCTAACAGCAGCGATTCTTCGATGGCTGGAATATACAGAAGATAAAGCAGTACTTGTCATGTCCAGAGGTGGTTTTATGAGCTGGGCTTGGTCAAGCCCGTCAGCTTTCAAAGCAGGTGCATTTTTCAGAACAAAGAACAATGTCATTCCAATTCCATCTAATTCTTTAGCGGCTGATGATTCAATTAAAATCGAGCGTAAAGGAATAAATGTTGCAGGTAAGGTATGGTTTCAGCACGCAGAACCAATGATGAGTCTGAGGGAAATGAAGATCGAGAGTGATCAATTTGACAACATAATTACATTGTTAATTTTGCCATCCATAGCGGATGTTTGGCCATTACATTTGAACAACTTTGGTTAGGGTGCAACTTTATTATGTGTTTTTAACAGTAACTTTGATATTTCAGCACGTAAGCCTTCGTTATCACGTCTGATACCTTCAAATCAACTTTTTTATCTACTAAACGCTTCGCAATGATATTAAGGTCAAGAACCGACCGTGCCATTCTATCTAATTTGGTGATTACCAAAATATCCGCTTCTCTGACAAAGTCTAGAGCAAGCATTAGTTGTTCGCGATTGTCTGCTGATTTCCCTGATTGTTTTTCTTGAAATATTTTGTCGCAACCAAATGCCATTAGCGCATCAACTTGATTGTCTAGATTCTGATCTGCTGTCGACACGCGCGCATATCCAATTTTCATGTGTCAAATGTCCTTAAAGGTTGCAATACATTGGAATGAGACGACTTTTGATACGCAATTACTAAGTGTTCTATTGATTCTCAAATATATGAGTTTATGAGACGAATTTATTAAGTCTAGAACTGCGCAGAAAATCCAATGTCAATTACTTGCTTCTATTCTTAAGTTTTCCCAATTCTTCAAGGTAACAATCGTCATAGACTTTATCGCGTTCCGCATGCTTTAACAAAGCGTTCTTTGAGTCAAGTTCTCGGACTTCACCTAGCAACGCTCGAATGAGACCACGAAGTCCTGCGTTGACGGCGGTCTGTTCAATGATCTCCCGCTCGTATTTGGTTTGCATATCAATTAGATTATCAGCAGCTATCACTGGAGATTCAATTTCGACCATGCTTCCAAGAAATGGCCTTGCGCTTATCCGGAAGTCGGTTGCGGTCATTGCTGGGTCGGTTAACCACCATTCTTCCCAGGTTCGATGCGGTAATTCAACGCTACCTTTATCAATGCCGAAGCCTAGCTTGCTTGCATTTAAAGGGTAGCCATCAACATTCGTTTTGCCAGCACTAATCAACAGTGTAATGCTTTCTTTTCCGGTGCTAGGTATGCGTATAAGGTTAAAGTAACGTCGCTTGCCACAGTCGATGTAATAAACTTCTGACTGCGATAATGCCTTTGTATCGACAAGACTAAGCAGTAATAACTTGAGATCTTCAAGGGATTCGTCGACTTGCCAGCAGTGGATAACCTGACTTGATAGCTTATAGTCGATCACACCTAACCGTCGCATTAGCGTATCGACCATTTGGACTGAAAGAGTTTGTGATCTCCCTGCGAACCAATTGTATAAATTCGGGCTACGCATGTCTAAAGCTGCAGCAAGACGTGCGGCTTTCAGTCCCTTTAGCTGGATCAGTAGCTTTGAAAGTGCTTGTAGTGAGAGTGGATTCATAAAAATAGGACTTGACAAAAAGTATATAATGTGTATAATAACACACTTGAGTAAACGAGGTTAACAAATGAATACTTCATCTATCGTTGCTCAATCAAAGAGACATTAGTCTGTATTTAATACCATGCAATTTTGCCTAATTAACTAGTAAATATGAACCGTATGAATAATTCAAAACAAGCTGCAAGCGCAGCGAAGTTAAAGATCAATCTAAGTTACACCTCTATAGGTGGAGCAAGCATAAGTGTTGCCAAAAAAATGGCGGGCAAGGATAGCTAACGCAAACAACATGCGTTATTAAAATCCAACCCGCCAAGTGCGGGTTTTTTATTGCCTGAAAACGGGAAAAGGATGAAGTATGAAATTGCATATATTGAGTGATCTACATAATGAGTTAAGTCATTACATCCCTGATGTCGCATCAAACAATGCTGATGTCATCGTATTAGCAGGCGACATTTGGAAGAACGCCCAGGGCATTTATTGGGCACGTGAGATGTGGAAAAACCATGAAATTATTTACGTTAGTGGCAACCATGAATTCTATGGAGCAAGACGTAAAGACGTGATGGCTATGCAGCGCCTAGCTGCTAAAGAGACTGGCGTGCATCTTTTAGAAAATGATGCAGTTGTCATTAATGGCATTCGATTTATTGGCAGCACTTTATGGACTGATTTTGAATTGTTTGGCGAAAGCACCAAGCAATGGTGTATGCGAGATGCGCAGCAGGGCTTAAATGACTTCAGAGTCATTCATGAAGGCAACGCACATTTCAGTCCCATGGATTCAGTTGTGCTGCATAAAGCATCTGTGGCTTGGCTTGAACATAAGCTAAAGCATGAGCCATTTGATGGTAAGACGGTTGTTGTTTCACATCATTTGCCAAGTAAGCAGTCGGTTGCTGATTGTTATATTGATGATTCCTTATCAGCATGTTTTGCCAGTAATCTGGATGATTTATTGGGCCATAGCGCACTTTGGATTCATGGTCATACCCATTCCAGCTGTGACTATGAAGTGAATGGTACACGTGTCGTTTGTAATCCCCGCGGCTACCAACGGCATAGCGGCAACCCTGAGAATATGGATTTCGATCCAACTTTAATTGTGGAGGTTTGAGCATGATCAAGCGCGTCATTTTTGTATCACGATCCAAGGCAGAGAACAGCTTTGGTTTCACTGACTGCGCCGTCATCAGCATTTCTGAACCTAGTGGTTTTTTGGGCTTTGCCGACCTCAAGGAAGGCTGGTACGAGGTGCTGCGTAGTGAGTTTGGTGATGTCGATCCCGCTACCTGCAGCGATCAGAAAAACAAATTCATGACGATGCATCAGGCCCGTGTAATTGCGACGTTTGTCGACAGTGTCGCACCAGAAGTTAATTTAATCATGGTGCATTGCAAGGCCGGCATAAGTCGCAGTGCTGCAGTGGCGAAATGGATAGCTGAGCGTTATGGATTGCCATTTGATCACCAATACAAAAACTATAACAAGCATGTTTACAAATTATTAGATTCACTGGAGGCCTTGTAATGAACGATCTTAATACTAAAAAGTTATACGAAGCATTTCCTGCGCTATATGGTGATCATGATAAGCCCATGAGCCAGACCTGCATGTGTTGGGGTTTTGAATGTGGTGATGGTTGGTTTGACCTTATCTGGAATTTATCAAAGGATATTGAAGCAGAAGCAGACAAAGCTGGTCTTGATTCCGGTTCCGATAACTGGCCTCTCGCTGAGCAAGTAAAAGAGAAGTTCGGTAGCTTACGTTTTTATATTGCTAACGGCAGCAAGGCCATTTATGACCTTATTCAACAGGCCGAAGCAAAAAGCTGCTGCACTTGCGAAGACTGCGGTTTACCTGGAACAACCAAAGAGGGTAGTTGGATTCACACCACTTGTGATGTGTGTGAAGTCTTACGAAACAGTTAAAGAAGGGATTGTATGCACGAGGCTTTGAGTGATGTTGAAGACAAAATCCGTGATTTGCCGCTATTACCTGCCTGGTTGGAGGCTCTAGTAGAGAACGAGCACGATGACAGTATGAAATGGCTGAAGGATGTGCCTGAGGTGGCGTGTGAGATGTACACGCTGTTTAGGCGCGCACGCCAGGGCAATGCAGATTCAGCCTGTCTTATGGCAGAGCGTTTCGAGAATGGCGATGCTCCTGGGGGCTCGTCGGTGGCTGATGCAATGCGTTGGTATGAGCACGCCGCGCATATTGGTTCTGCAAGAGCTGCGTATCGTATGGCTCTTTTACAGGCTTGGCAGACACCCAAAGACCCGACAGTCGGTTTGGATATGACGCTGCTTGCGCTACAGCATATCTCTAATGATAGTAAGTCTTTCCGTTGGCGCTCTGCTGAAGGTTGGAATATGGCAGCAAAGATTGTGTTGCATGCCCTTGAAAAAGGCATGATTAATGACGGCAATTCTGCCTTAAGTAAGCTCATGGAAATGGACGGCTTTCGCAAACATCCTGATTTTGATCAAATCGCGGCATCAATCCGCAAACTATCTGCCAGGAACTTAAGCGCGTTGAGTTTGTTGGTGGTGAAGTCAAAAATTATAGAAGATGGCGAATTTAAGGTCGGTGTGTACCGCCAGCTAGAGAGGCCAATATCCTTAGTACCAGTGCCGATTGACGTAGTTGCAATGCAGCAGATATTGGATACGGAATTTCCATGGTTTGCCAAGATTAACGCTTTGGTCTGCAGGCAATTAGTGGCAGCGCAATTCAGTACTATGCCGGGCTTTAAGATCAGGCCGCTACTGCTTGCCGGATTGCCTGGCGTGGGTAAAACGACTTGGGTCAAGCGCTTCGCAGAACTTTGTGGTGTGCCATTCCGTGCATTGATGGCGGCAGGCAGTACTGACAGCATGTATTTGCGTGGAACGCCCAGAGGTTGGTCATCCTCAAGGCCCGGTGCTGTCTTGCAGGCCATGGTAACGGAAGGGGTTGCAAACCCGATCTTTATGGTGGATGAATTGGAAAAAGCCAGTTCTGACAACCGTAACGGTCGTATCTGGGACGTGCTGCTACAGCTGCTAGAGCCCTCGACAGCAAAGGCCTATCTCGATGAGTGTCTGCAATTGCCATGTGATTTGAGCTGGGTAAGTTGGATAGCAACAGCTAATGAGTTGGGGGATATCCCACGACCATTACTTGAGCGCTTTACTATTGTGATGGCAGATAGACCTGGGCCAGAGCACTTTAAAGCGATTGTACATGGCTCTGTGACTAGGTATGCGCAAGAGTTAGGCATTGATAAGCGCATGTTGCCGCTGCTGTCCGGGGATGAGTTGGATGTGTTGCAGTTGTGCAAAAGCCCACGTGAAATATCACGCACGGTAGCGATGATGTTGGAGAGAGGATTAGTGAATTCCAAATCGCTAACGCTCAATTAAACTGGATTTTGCATTGTTGAATTAATATTTATGTTGAGGAGTAGTGAATGCCTGAATTTACAAATGTCTGGAAAGTGCCGCCAGTTGGGATGGTGCCAAGAATAATGCTTTATTCATGGTCAATTCGAGAATGCACTGTCGATAATACGCAGTCTAGGCATTTTGTTGGCTATAACTTAGCCGAGCGTGAAGGCCGCGTTTCAAGCCTGATTGTCGAGTTCGATGCAAGCGCCAGGTGTGGCATTACTCGATCTGGGCGAGTGTATGAGTTAGTTGGTGATTCTGGAAATAATTTGGATGCCGAATACACTTTCAATGTTTGGCAGCACATGTGCGGTGTCACAAAGATATTGGATGTGACAGAAAGTATGGTGAATGATGATTTCAATCTTGATGAAGTTTGCCGACTCAGCAAAGAAAATTCACCGCGAGGAACGCTGGTGACTATTCTTGATGAGCTCGACCTTAGAGAAGACAGAGTTTAGCTGTAGTGAGTAAGTGAGCGGTAAAAATTATTGTCATCTTGTTACGTGTTCAAAGCTATTGTGAGTTTGCCTGATATAGATGCAAATATTGACATCAAGTTGATGGCAAGTTGATGTCAACTTGCCATCACATTTATGTTATATTAATAAATTACATTAACTATAAGTTGTAACTTATTGTATAAGTTCAAAAAACTTTGTTAAGTAGTAGGTTTGATATATAGTACCCATTGTCATTCAATTTAAGGAGATGGATATGGGTAAAAATGCTAATGTAATAGCTAAAAAGGGTCGCAAGCTTACTGATTATGAGATGCTTGATGAGGTAAATACGAGTCTAATGCATCAGTTAGATGACGAAGCAGAGCGGTGTGATGAGCTGCTGGGGATGCTGGCAGTAGAATGTGATTTTATTGGACAAATCGTCGTAGGGTTGTACCAGCAAGCGAACAAGCAGGCATCGAAAGTTAAGGAAAAGGATGTGATACGTATGATTGATACGCTGTTACCCTTTTTGACGCTGGAACAGAAAGTGGCTGTAAAGGGGTCTGTCGAATTTCATTTTGATGCGACAAGATTTAACCAAAGACGGCCGGATCTTATACCGTCATGGCGTGATGATCATCCCGTATATCTGATTGATCAGATGAACTTTACACATGTGATCAATCGCTATTATGGTCCAGAAGAAATCGGACAGTAACATGGGGATAGGTGGCGTGAGTAGAACCGATGACACCACTCACGCCTACCTAAAACGTGGCCGTCAATTATGGAAAAGGGCGGCCAAAGAGACGGCGCAGAATCCGAATAATCTGAAACCTAAAGCATTTATGGCATGGCTAGAAAACCTGCTACTTATACTGAAGCCTGCTTCAAAACGTCAGTATATTGCATCGACTAGGGCCTTTTTAGCAGAGAGGCTTAAGCATGCTAATGAGCCTGATCTAAGTGAACTCAATGCAGCCATTGCTTACATAACAAAAATGAAGGCACCGAATTACAACGCTGATGAATATGACCATACACCTTGGAGAGGTAATACCTCTAGCCAAAAATCAAAACAATGCAGTGATAGTTTTATTGCCAATATGGTTATTGAAGCGAGGAATGTTCGTGGCAAGTGGGTTGAAGACGCAGTGCTATGGATGACAGCCAATCGCTTGGTTGGCCTGCGACCTTCTGAATGGCAGACCGCAAAATTGATTGAATCTAATGGGCTACTGATATTAGTTGTTAATAACGGTAAGCACAGTAATGAGCGTGCAAATGGAGCAGTACGTCATTTAAATGTGACGGCACTAGGACCTGTGGAATTGAACTTAATTAAGCTGCTACTTAAGGCCGTTGCTATTTATGCAGTTGATGATAAAGATTGGCATGACTTTTACACAGGGTCTAGAAAGGCGGTCTATAGAATTGCCCGCAAAATATTGGGTAGCCAGCGAAAATATCCATCGCTATATAGTACCAGGCATCAGTTTTCTGCGGATGCCAAATCGGCAGGCATGAGTAAAGAGGTCGTGGCAGCCTTGATGGGGCACGCCACGGATGAAACGGCAGGCATCCATTATTGCCTGAAAAAGTATGGCCGCGGAAGCTGTCGTGTTGAGCCGGACAGTAGTGAGGTCGCGACTGTCAGAATTAAAGTACCAAAATTAGCAAATCACGATACATTTAGGATTTAAATTATATGGCAATAACACCTACGCAGCGTAGCTTACAAAAATTACGTGCTGAAGGTTACCTAGCAACTGTCACAGAAAGATGGAATCCATATGCTAGAGTCAGGCAGGATTTATTCGGATTTGTGGATATTCTGGCGCTACGTGATGGTGAAACGCTGGCCATACAGACGACAACGGCAAGTAACTTTGCTGCGCGACGCAAAAAAGTGCTTGCACATGAAAATTTTGACGCAGTTATCTGCGCGGGATGGCAAGTCGTTGTTCATGGATGGCGCAAGAATAAAGCAGGCAAGTGGGAGTTGAAAGAAGCGTTTATGAAGCCTCAAGAAAACGTATTGCGTTGTGAAAATACAACAGCCATAAATGAATGATGACTAATTGCAGAAATGACTTGACTTTATCTTGTACAAATATATAATATATATGTGTCTTAAGTTATTGAGATTCGTTTTTAGCGGTAAAGTTTGTAGTAGTGGTTTGCTCTACATCGTATAGATGATTGAGAAGTAAGTTTATTGCCGAATAGGCAGCTTAGAAGTAAGAGGTACCGTTATACCACTGTGGGTGTCTGGTAGTTTTACGATCTAGTAATTGTAGTTATACACCTCAGAGGTCTAGTGGTAAGTTTACAGCCGAATAGGCTGATTAGCAGTAACGCAGTAAGATGTAAATCTCCCGTTTCACGGGGATGTTCCAATAGGAAGTTCGGTTTATTGAATTTCTGCAAGACCTTTATCCCGCGTCTGCGGGGATGTTCCAAAAAAGAAGTTCGTTTATTGAATTTCTGCAAGATTTATCCCGCGTCTGCGGGAATGTAATAACAACAAGGCCCGCTTCTGCGGGTTTTGTTGTTTATTAGCAATGAAGTCAAACTGTTATATTAATCATCGGTGATGATGATGCGCTTAGTCGGCGCTTTTCATCTAATTATTCTCAGGAATTTATTGGTTTTAAACATTTACGCACATTAACTCCACTGCATTTATTCTTAAGTGTGTACATTTTTGCTTGTTAGATAAGATTTGTATAAACCATTCCTAAGTAAAGCGCTCTGGTGAGTTGATTCAACTTTACGTGTCATTAAATCCGTATATACCCTATATTTCACTATATCTGCTGTCAGTAAATTATGAAAATTACAGGTTATTCGTCAATAATCATGTGAATTTCAAGAAACAGCATCTAATGCATGCAGTTATATGCGTCTTGCTCTCACTAATGGGGCAGGGGCAGGTATGATAATTTTCTGCCTGAATTTATCAGCATTCTTGCCAACATCATCAACACTCGCTTTATACAGCAATTCTATATGTTCAGCGAATGCCTTTGGTATGTTATTTTTTGCACGGCCACCACCAGCTCTTGAAGTAACAGCAAAGTGCTTTAAATCCTTACTAGAAGTGCATTTTCCAAAATTATCCAGCTGGAATTTTCTGATGTAATCTCTTGATACGTCCATGCCATCAAGTGCGACTCTTGTAGCTAACAGGAAGAGTGCACCTCTATACCACCGTGTAACACCTGATAACTTCCCAGGACGCTGTTCATCGCGAATCGTTGGGTCAGTATTAATCGCATCAATTCGCCTATTGGCCTCGATTACCAATAGTTTTTTTTCAACATCAAAGATCAATCCAGTCATATTACTCCAATT
This sequence comes from Methylotenera sp., assembly GCA_013140755.1. Lineage (GTDB taxonomy): Bacteria > Pseudomonadota > Gammaproteobacteria > Burkholderiales > Methylophilaceae > Methylotenera. The sequence continues at coordinate 9,773 of JABFSF010000155.1, forward strand.
ATATCTATTATACATTACCCGTACATGAATGCTAATTGTGATATTACACCTAATTTAACTTGATGCAAGTCGTGGATATTAATGATGATGAATTATTCATGCGCTGGTACATGAATGAAATTCAAATACCTAAATTTTACACAAAGGTTTAGTAATTATGGATACTTAGATATGTGTTTGACAGAATTTTGAGTGAAAGGGTACTTTAAATGTTGCATACAATACTATCAGGCTTTCAAAAACCGGCGATACGCTTACTGCTGAACTAAATGACGATAAGTTTACGTCAGCAACGACAGCAGAAATGATTGAAAGCCTGCATAATTTAGGCATAACTGCCAGTGATTTCCGGTTTACCGTTGGTGACAACGCACTGTCGGTTGGCCGGATGGTTGAGATTAGGTGCGCGCTAAGGCCTAGGAGCCAATAGCAGAGACAGCCCAAGATCAAAGTATGATAATCATCCCATCACTAATAGGATACATTTTTGCTTGCTAGATGTGCTTCTCAGCAACAATTCACTTAGTAAATATCACCGCTGATTAGCTTCCAATTTAAGTGATTCTGATGAGAATTTACTATTAATTATAGTTATGCGTACTTTTGAACGGCAGCTTTGTGGCAAGCCAATTCAAGGGGTATGGGACAAGTTTCGACCTTAACAGCCATTCGCATAATATATTGGCCCTTTAAGTTCTACGACTCGCAAAATCTCGGTCATACACTTTGAAATCAAGTTAATTCTTGAAATAGGTACATAAAACCATTTTTAATACATGGATTAAATTTTGACAAAAGCCTATATTCTCTAGTATGCAGGTGAAGTTTAAAATTTATTCATAGAATAGGTTAAGCAATGGATATCAATGCAGAGGTTGCTATAGGTACGTCTTATGCAATAACTAAAAGTGCGGTAGATGAACGACCACTAAGCGGCTTATACGTGCTTACCATCCAAAATTCAGTCTTCTACAAACTATCTATAGTTATATTTTTGAAGCATCTCACTAATTTAAACATGACTGACCAAAATAGATGAATTCAATCGACATTTTTCCTTGGAACGACAATTTCAATACGGGAATTCCGCTCATTGATGAACAACATAGAAAGCTGGCGGATTTAATTAACCTGTTAGCGAGTCATGTTGCGTTTAACGCTAATATTCCCGCACTAAACGTTATCTTTGATGAACTGGCAGTATATGCTGTTTATCACTTTGATGCTGAAGAAAAAATCTGGCATGAGTATATGCCGGAAGATATTTTTGAGACCGATCACAGTAAAGTTCACAGCAGCTTTCTCACTGAAGTGCTCAGGCTAAAAAGTGAGGAAAACACCAAACCTACCAGCAAGGTCATTGAAGAAGTTCTAGCATTCCTAACACGTTGGTTAGCTGCCCATATTTTAGAAAGTGACAGATCAATGGCCATGGTTGTGATGGCTATGCAGTCTGGCATGTCGCTAGATGCAGCCAAGAAACAAGCAGCCGAGCAAATGA
>JABFSF010000037.1 GCA_013140755.1 Methylotenera sp.
GAACGTTTTAAACCAAATGCGTTACGACCAACAAGAACATTAAAACACTTGTTGCAAGAGGACAATATGCCGCCTTGGCAGCGCGTAAAAATCCCCTTAATCTATTGGAATGACACTTTAGCCTGTGTGCCTAACATTGGTGTTGCGCATGAGTTACAAGCCAGCGAGGCTGAAATGGGTTTGCAAATCACTTGGCTGGATAATTGATTGATAGAACGTAAAAATCATATGATGAGAAACATTTTAAAACAATGAAAATACTTCTCTTTGGAAAAAATGGCCAAGTGGGTTGGGAGCTGCAACGCAGCCTTGCGCCGCTTGGTGAGTTGATTGCGCTTCACCGTCACAGCAGCCACTTATGTGGTGATATAAGTGACCTTGATGGTATTGCTCATACGGTGCGCACCGTTGTGCCTGATGTGATTGTGAATGCAGCGGCTTATACGGCGGTTGATAAAGCGGAAGCAGAGCAAGCATTGGCACATACTATCAACGCCTTAGCCCCCACAGTATTAGCGCAAGAAGCCAAACAATGCGCGGCCTTATTGGTGCATTACTCAACAGACTATGTGTTTAATGGCGAAGGTCAGCGTGCTTGGGTTGAAACAGATGCAACAGCCACGCAGAATGTGTATGGTCAAACAAAATTGGACGGTGAAGTTGCAATTCAAGCATCAGGATGTAACCACCTGATTTTTCGCACCAGTTGGGTATATGCGCAGCGCGGTAATAACTTTGCAAAAACCATGCTGAAGTTCGCGCAAGAGCGCGAGGTACTCAGCGTGATTGATGATCAAATAGGCGCACCCACAGGAGCTGATTTATTGGCCGATGTAACTGCGCATACCATACGTGCTACTTTGCAGAACCCTGCATTGTGTGGCTTGTATCATTTAGTAGCCAATGGGCATACTTCATGGTATGGTTACGCCCGCATGATTATTGATTATGCACGCCAAGCAGGCATTGTGATTAAAGTGCAGGCTGACGCGATAAAGCCTGTGCCTAGCAGTGCTTATGTAACAGCGGCTAAACGTCCTTTCAACTCACGTTTAGATACAGCAAAATTAAAAAATACGTTTGATATTTACTTGCCTGAATGGCAAGCAGGGGTCACGCGCATGTTAGATGAGCTTATAGAGCAAAAGCAGTAGGAAAAAATATGACACAACGTAAAGGCATTATTCTTGCAGGTGGCTCTGGCACACGGCTTTACCCTGTGACTAAAGTAGTTTCTAAGCAACTGCTACCAATTTATGATAAACCAATGATTTACTATCCGCTCAGCACGCTCATGCTAGCAGGTATGCGCGATATTCTGATTATTTCCACTCCACAAGATACTCCACGCTTTCAACAGCTATTAGGCGATGGCAGTGATTGGGGTTTAAATTTGCAATATGCTGTACAACCCAGCCCAGATGGCTTAGCGCAAGCCTTTATTATCGGCAAGGATTTTATTGGCAATGATCCGAGCGCATTAGTGCTAGGTGACAACATTTTTTATGGTCACAGTTTACACACTCAATTAGAGCAAGCTATGGCGCGCAAACAGGGCGCAACAGTATTTGCCTACCACGTGCAAGACCCAGAGCGTTATGGTGTAGTGGCTTTTGATGCACAAGGCAAAGCCACAAGTTTAGAAGAAAAACCAGCTCAACCTAAAAGCAACTATGCGGTTACGGGCTTGTATTTCTATGATAATCAAGTGGTGCAGATGGCAGAAAATCTTAAACCATCCGCGCGTGGTGAGCTTGAAATTACCGATCTTAACCGTATTTATCTTGAGCAAAATCAACTCAATGTTGAAATCATGGGGCGTGGCTACGCATGGCTTGATACAGGCACACATGAAAGCTTAATTGAAGCCAGTAACTTTATTGAAACCATTGAGCATCGCCAAGGTTTAAAAGTTGCCTGTCCAGAAGAAATCGCTTATCGCCAAGGCTTTATTAACGCAACACAATTAGAAAAACTCGCCCAACCTTTAGCTAAAAATGGCTATGGGCAGTATTTGCAACGCCTGTTAAAAGATCATTCGCAATCATGAAAATAACACCAACTCAAATTTCAGATGTGCTCATCATTGAACCTAAAGTGTTTGGCGATGACCGTGGTTTTTTTATGGAAAGCTTTAATCAAGCACAATTTGAAGCCGCGATTGGACGTAAATTAAACTTTGTGCAAGATAACCACAGCCGCTCGGTTAAGAATGTATTGCGTGGCTTACATTATCAAATAGAGCAACCACAAGCAAAATTGGTGAGAGTTGTGCAGGGGGCGGTGTTTGATGTTGTGGTTGATATACGTAAGACTTCTACCACCTTCGGGCAACATGTTGCATTAGAATTGTCAGCAGATAATAAACGTATGTTGTGGATACCAGAAGGTTTTGCGCATGGTTTTTTAGTACTCACAGACAGTGCTGAATTTCTCTACAAAACAACGGATTACTACGCACCTGCTTTTGAGCGTAGCATTGCGTGGAATGACTCGACTATCAATATCTCATGGCCTTTGACTAGTAACCCTGTGCTGTCTAATAAAGATCGGCAGGCTTTGCCATTAGCAAAAGCAGAGTGTTTTGATTGATTCATTCATATATGACGCACCTTACCTTACCTGCTTCTACTAACGTTACGTGGCAAGAATCGCTTGTAACACGTCAGCAACGTGAATTGCGCAACGGACACAGAGGTGCAATCCTTTGGTTTACAGGTTTATCTGGATCAGGAAAATCTACTTTGGCGCACGCTGTTGAAGCGCAATTACACCAACAAGGATGCCGTACTTTTGTATTAGATGGCGATAATGTGCGACATGGTTTATGTGGCGACCTAGGTTTTTCAGACAAAGATCGTCAAGAAAATATCAGGCGCATTGGTGAAATGGCAAAATTATTTATGGAGGCAGGCGTTATTGTGCTAACCGCTTTTATATCGCCATATCGGGATGATAGAAATCGTGTAAGAGCAATGGTTGCACAGGGTGACTTCATTGAAATTTATTGTGACACATCCTTAGATATATGCGAAACCCGTGATGTAAAAGGCTTGTATAAAAAAGCAAGAGCAGGTGAAATTAGGGATTTTACTGGCATTAGTTCCCCATACGAACCGCCTAGCCACCCTGATATGGCTATCAACACTGGGATTAAAAGCCTAGATGCAAGTGTTCAGCAAATCGTAAGTGAAATGAAAAGTAGAGCAGTTTTTTAAGTTATCGAGCATCTCTAAAACTTAAAATCCGCAACGATGTTGCTATTTATTATGCGATATAGCATACTACGTTCATTGATTGAACAAGCTGCAAGTAAGGTTGTAGTGGTCGTAGTAGCAAACGAGGTCTGAATTTAAATGCTGACAGATGAATATCGCTATAAAATTCTAAAGCTTGTGAGAAATAATCCAACTATTAGTCAGCGCGAATTGGCTATTGCTTTAGGGGTTAGTTTAGGTAAAACAAATTTTTGCTTAAAAGCATTGGTTGATAAAGGGCTGGTCAAGGTAGCTAATTTTCGTAATAGCAAAAATAAATTGGCTTATATGTACGTATTAACCCCTACGGGCCTTGAAGAGAAGGCGAGTATTACGGTTCGTTTTCTTAAGCACAAAATGCAAGAATATGAAGCTTTGCATCATGAAATAGAGGCATTGAGAAAAGAAATTTGATGATGATTAAACATTTCAACCAGCAACTGATTGAAGTTTCTAAATTTAGATTTGTACTTCAACAATTAGTACGGCAACAGCTCATTTTGCGGTATAGGCGTACGGCACTTGGTTATGTGTGGACACTGATTAACCCACTGTTAATGATGTCCGTGACTGCGGTTGTATTTTCTACGCTATTTAAGTTAGAGCTTAAAACTTACGCTGTATTTTTATTTGCAGGGATGATTCCTTGGAATTACTTTAATTCATCTATTGTGCAGTCTGGCTCAGCTTTTATAAGTAATGAAAGTTTAATAAAAAAAATATATTTGCCTAAAAGTTTATTCCCGCTCAGTATCTCTTTAGGGATATTGATAGACAGTGTTTTATCTTTCTTTGCATTGTTACTCATTATTTTAGCGTTAGGTGGGCAGTTTTCTTGGGCTTTGCTGTTTATACCAGTTGCATTTCTGCTTTTATTCTTCTTCACTTTTGGTATTGCACTCGTTTTCTCAATTGTTACGGTTTTTTTTAGAGATATGCAATATATCGTTACCATTGCAATGCAAGCTTTATTCTTTTTAACGCCTGTGATGTATAACAAGGCAATGTTGGGAGGTAAGGTAGCGGTGCTTGTAGCAATGAACCCTATTAACCCCTTTATTGAGATGTTTAGGTTTCCGTTGGTTTCTGGTACTTTGCCATCGGTTTGGGTTGTTACACAAGCGATACTCTTTGCAGCAATTTCAATGGTGGTAGGCTTTTTTGTATTTATTTGTAATGAAAAAAAGATTGTGTTCAGGCTCTAAGCTATGTCTAGTATAACTGTTAATAATCTGTCAATTAAGTTTCGCATTTATCACGATAGATCGCCTTCAATTAAAGATTACATATCTAGCTTTTTTAAAGCACATCAAAAATCTGGATATGAAGATTTTTTTGCTGTGAATAATATTTCTTTTGAAATTAAACAGGGCGAGCGTGTCGGTATTGTTGGGCATAATGGTGCTGGAAAAAGTAGTTTACTTAAAACATTGTGCCAAGTTTATGAGCCATCATTAGGTAGCGTGGTGGTTGATGGTCGTGTGGCACCGCTACTTGAAATTGGAGCAGGGTTTCATCCAGAGTTCACGGGTAGAGAGAATATCTACTTGAATGGTGCAATTTTAGGGTATAACAAAGATCAACTACAGCAGTTAGAATCAGAAATTATTGCCTTTTCAGAGTTGGAAGATTTTATTGACACACCAGTAAAGTACTATTCAACAGGCATGTATCTAAGATTGGCTTTTTCTTTAGCTACCGCAGTTCAGCCTGAAATTTTGATATTAGATGAAATGTTTGCGGGTGGAGATGCAGCATTCATTAAAAAAGCAACCGATAGAATGTCGCAAATTGTTGATCAAGCCAAAATCATGATTTTGGTTTCGCATGATACAAAAAAGCTACGCACTTTCTGTAATCGTGTTATTTGGATGGATCATGGTCAGATTAAAGAAGACGGTGAAGCAAACGCGGTGATAGACCATTACTTACAGTCAGGTAAAAAATAAATGATTCAAGTACAACGCGTTCATGCCAGCAGACCCAGCCATCGGGCTTATGTCAGTGTATTAGATTTTTTAAGAAGCACACTCTTAGGAAAGTTTTATCTCCGTTACTTGCGTCAATACACGCCTATTCGCATGGCTGTGATATGGAGTTGGAAAAACTTACTTGCCTTAATTACTTTCACTTACTCTAAATTTAAGTACTCTAAATTTGAGCAGCTTTCTGGCATCACTAATGAGCGAGTGACTATTTATCCAAGACAAAAAGTTTCAGTGCGTATGCCAACTGTTTATCCAGTAGAGAAATCTAGCAGTGTCAAAATTTTGTCTGAGTATGAGTTTCCTGAGATATACGCTACAACAATCAATGATTGCACAGTCGTTGGGGCAAGTGGTTTTGTGCATACTCGGCAGACAATTATTGGGCACAATCTCTTTAGAATCAGCCATGACTATACGAGTGAAGAGCTACACGGTCGCTTATATGTGAATTCAAAAAAACAGTTGATTACTCGGCTTTCAAGCATTAAAACAGAAGTGGCGATAGATCAAGGCGTATTATTTACCGATGCGGTGAGTAGTAATTACGCACATTTTATGACAGAAATCTTGCCTAAAGTCTTTGCCTACACCCAACTACATACTAACAAAACCATTCCCCTTATTATTGACTGTGAGCTACACGCTAATTTAATGCAGGCATTAGAATTTGTAGTGGGGGATAGTGCGCAGTTAATAGGTTTAGAAAAAGGTGAACCATTGCAAGTTAAGTCATTGCAAGTGGTTTCAGCTTGCGGATATGTGCCATTTGAACGAAGACCGCGCAGTAATTACTTTACTGATCATTCGCAAGGTGTTTTTAGCCCTGCGGCACTTGTTGGTATGCGTGATTTAATTAAAAAAAATGTAGCTAACTTTCAAGTTGGTTTAGGTACGGTTTTAACGCATAAAAAAATATGGATTAAACGTAACTCCACATACCGAAATGTAAGCAATGCCAGTGAAATTGAAGAAGCATTGCTTGCACAAGGTTTTACAGTGGTAGAGCCAGAAAAATTAAGCTTTGTAGAGCAAGTGTCTATTTTCTCAAATGCTGAGATGATTGTTGGAGCAACAGGTGCTGCTTTTGCAAACCTGATTTTTTGCAAACCTGAAGCTAGAATTATTATTTTGATTGCTGAGTTAAAAGATACTAGCTACGGATATTGGCAAAATATAGCAAGTGCGGTCAATAATAATATTAGTTATGTATTGGGTGCTACTCAAAATAATAGAAATAACATTCATGCAAACTTCAGTGTTAATTTGAGTGATTTGGTTGTATCAATAAAACAAGGAAATTAATCATGGGGCAACATGTTCATAGCACTGCAATTGTACATCCCTTAGCTAAAGTTGCTAATGATGTAAAGATTGGTCCATTTAGCATTATTCATGAGAATGTAGTGATTCCCAGTGGTTGTGAAATAGGTGCTTATTGTGAAATAGGCATTAAAACAACCCTTGGTGATGGCACTCCTTTAGTTTTTGGAGAAAATACTACTATCCGTTCTCATTCGGTTTTTTATGAATCATCCAGTTTTGGTGCTGGATTGGTTACAGGGCATCGTGTGACTGTGCGTGAGAACACAAAGGCAGGAAGAAACTTACAAATAGGCACTTTGGGAGATATTCAAGGGGACTGTGTTATTGGGGACTTTGTTCGATTTCACTCAAATGTTCATATCGGTAAGATGTCAGTGATTGGAAATTTTGTTTGGATTTTTCCATACGTTGTACTCACGAATGATCCGCATCCACCGAGCAATGTTCTAAAAGGAGTTACAGTAGGTAATTATGCCGTTATAGCAACAATGAGCGTAATTTTACCAGGTGTGAAAATTGGCGAAGGCGCACTTATTGCAGCCCACTCATCCTTAAAGTCAGACGCTGAGCCAAATATGTTGTATATGGGTTCCCCTGCGGAAAAAGTTTGCAGTACTAACAAAATTAGATTGCAGGATGGCACTCGGAGACCAGCATATCCTTGGACAACTCACTTTTCGAGAGGGTATCCTGAGGATGTTGTGAGTATGTGGGGTAATGAACATGGTGAATAGTCAAATTGAGCGTCTTGAAATTGGCATGATGGAAAGTTACGAGCAAACTATTACTGATGCCGATATAAAGGCATTTGCAGGGCTATCTGGAGACAATAATCCTGTGCACATGAGTGAAGCATATGCGGAAACATCTAGATTTAAAAAAAGAATTGCTCATGGTCTTTTGAGTGCTGGTTTTTTTTCGGCACTGTTTGGAACAAAACTGCCAGGATATGGTTGTGTTTACGTTTCACAGAGCTTGAATTTTAAAAGACCTGTATATATTGGTGACACTGTTAAAGCTACGATTGAGATTTTTAAAATAGACAAAGAGAAATCAAGAGTATTTTTTAAAACAACATGCAAGGTAAAAGGTAAAACTGTTATAGATGGCGAAGCTGAGATATATGTGCCAGAAGCTGTTGAATAAATGATAGGTAGGACCATGATTGAAAACTGCAAAATAATAGATTTACCCAAAATTAGCGACCCTAGAGGCAACTTGACATTTGTTGAGGGTAGTCGGCATATTCCTTTTGATATTCAACGGGTTTATTACTTATATGACGTGCCTGGTGGTGCTGAGCGTGGGGGGCATGCACATAAAGCATTGCATCAGCTGATTATTGCTATTTCAGGTTCTTTTGATATACACCTTGATGATGGAGACGAAAAAAAGACAATACACATGAATCGTAGTTATTATGGGCTTTACGTTTGCCCTATGATGTGGCGTGAAATTGATAATTTTTCATCAGGTGCAGTTTGCATGGTGTTGGCTTCAAACTACTTTGATGAAGATGATTATTATCGTGATTATTCTAAATTTATTTCTGATGTACATGGAGTTGTATGATGGTTGTTCCTTTCCTTGATCTTAGCAAGTTGCACCAGTCTATAGCTACTCCGTTAGACGAAGCTTATCGCAAAGTCATGAATTCGGGTTGGTTTATTATGGGGCCTGAATTGGATGCTTTTGAAAGTGAGTTTGCGCAATATTGTGAAGTAAAACACTGCATTGGTGTTGCTAATGGGCTTGAAGCCCTGCATTTACTGTTGAGAGCTTATGGCATTGGTGCCGGTGATGAAGTTATCGTACCTTCTAACACTTTTATTGCAACGTGGCTAGCGGTTACGGAGTGTGGTGCAACGCCTGTGGCCGTAGAGCCAGATGTCTATACGCATAACATTAACCCTGCGTTGATTGGTGCAGCGATTACAAGTCGAACACGAGCTATTATGCCCGTGCATTTGTATGGGCAACCCGCAGACATGGATGCAATTAACGCTATTGCAGAGAAGCATGGCTTGATTGTGATTGAAGATGCAGCACAAGCGCAAGGTGCTTTATATAAAAATCGCCGTGCAGGTGCATTGGGACATGCGGCTGCAACAAGTTTTTACCCTGGCAAAAACCTTGGTGCGTTGGGTGATGGCGGTGCAGTATTAACCAATGATGATGCAATTGCTGATAAAGTAAAACAATTACGTAACTATGGCTCAAAAGTGAAATACCAGCACGATTTAGCAGGCTATAATAGCAGGCTAGACGAAATGCAGGCAGCCTTTTTAAGAGTTAAATTACCATTGCTTGATAGTTGGAATGCTCATCGTAGAGAGATTGCTAAGCTCTACTCTGAGCTTTTGGTAGAAGCGGATGTTGTTTTACCTGTTGTGCCTGAAAATATACAGCCTGTGTGGCATTTGTACGTGATTAGAACAAAGCAACGTGATGCCTTGAAAGCACATTTAGAGGCCAACGGAGTATCAACGGTCATTCACTACCCGATTCCACCCCACAAACAAGCGTGCTATCAAGACTATAGTACTTGCGACTTGCCCATTGCAGAAGCCTTTGCTGATGAAGTGTTGAGCTTGCCTGTTTCACCTACCATGACGATGGATGAAGTTAAGTATGTGGCGAAAGTAATAGTGGAATTTTGCCCAAAGTGAACGTATTGAGTTTATTTTTTAATTGTTTAGTGCGCTAATAAGCAAGAGAATTGGATTACCCATTGAATCAATCCACCTTACACAGTAACGCACCTGAAGACGTTAGCATCGTCATGGCGATTTATAATCACGAGGCAACGCTAGCAGACGCATTAGATAGTGCATTGATGCAAGAAATGCCATATTCGAGCATGATTTATTGCTTAAATGATGCCTCTACAGATAAAAGTGCAGAGATATTGAATGATTATGTTCAAAAGTATCCTAACAAAATTAAGGTTTATACAAGTGCTGTAAACCAAGGTTCAGGTAAGAAGTCTTTTTATTATAATAAGCCAGACATACGTGGTAGATATTGGTGCTTATTAGCTGGAGATGATTACTGGACAACGAGCGATAAACTTGCTAAACAAATTTCATTTTTAGATGAACATACGGATTATCTAGGGTGTAGTTGCAATACTGTTATGCGAAATGAAACTACCAATGAAGAAAGTATTATTCAGCCAGATAGAAATAGTTGGAATTTGTTAGATTTAATTTTACTAAAACAACGGTATGCTTTTTATGTACATACATCTAGTGTTGTGTGGCGGAACATTTACTTGAGGCAAGGATTCTTTTTACCTTCAGCATTTGAAAAGAAACACGCGCATGGAGATGTCATATTGATGCACACAATGCTTGGTCGAGGTGGTAAGGTTAATAATTTGCCGCTGGTGATGAGTTGTTATAGAGTTACAGGCCGAGGAATTTGGACAAGTAAGACAGCAGAAGAGCAGGCTAAATCACACGCAAAGCTTTTAGATGGCATAAAGAAATCAATCCCTGTTAGATATAACCTTTTTATTGCATTGCAGAAAATTAGGCGGTATTCAAAAACAATGAGAAAAATAATACCTGGCCCTATTAACGATTAAATTGTAAGTGTTAGTTATGTATAAAAGTTAAGATTTAATTTAATAAATTGAAAAAATGCTAGGTATTGAAATTGACTGCAGAAAAAGACTGTACTTTGCGAGCGGAAGTAGGCGGGTATTTTGAATTAGACTTGCCTGATTACGGTGATTTGTATGATGATGTCATTAAATTTCAGTCAGCTCGTGCTGCAGTGCGAGCTGTACTTGAGAGTAATGAAATTACCCATGTGATGGTGCCTGCTTACATTTGTGATTCAATCATCAAGTCAGCCACTGATGCGGGTGTGGCAGTTGAAATATATGAACTTGATTGCAATCTGTATCCCCAAAATTTACCTGAGGTACTGCCCAATCAATCTGTCATGATTTATGTTAATTATTTTGGACTTTGCCAAAAAAATATTATTAAGCTTCTCAGAGAAATCCCAAGCAATCAATTGATTATTGATAATAGTCATGCTCTTTTTTCTTGTAGTCATGATGTGTTAGCTACAATATATTCACCTCGTAAATTTGTGGGTTTGCCTGATGGTGGAATGTTAAAAGCTTCACCGCACTTAAAGGTTTCGCGCCCTAGAATTGAGGACACAGGCTCTCTTAACCGAATTAACTATTTATTAACTCGCATGGCATATTCTGCTCGTGAAGGTTATGAAGGTTTTAACCAAGCTAGAAATTCTCTAAGTGATAACAGTCCATTGGCTATGTCTAGACTGACACAGCGCTTGATGAAGAGCATTAATTGGCGGCAAGTGATTCAATCACGTAGAGATAATTATAAAGTTATGGCCAATATTATGGATGAAGTTAATGATATCCAATGGGTGATAGAGGACGGGGATGTGCCTTTGTGTTACCCTTTCACCATGAAAGGACGTAATATGGGTGAAATGAGGAACAAGCTTGCTTTGCAGAACATATTTACGGCAACTTATTGGCCTGATGCTTTGCCTAGAGTAAAAAAAACTTCAATAGAATACACTCTCATTAATAACACATTATTTTTACCTATTGACCAACGCTTAACAGCTTATAATGTTGAGAAAATAGCTGAATCAGTTTTGGATT
>JABFSF010000040.1 GCA_013140755.1 Methylotenera sp.
GCATGTGCGGCCCACACTTCTGCTCAATGAAAATTACCCAAGACGTACGCGACTACGCCGCAACGTTGAATATTTCAGAAGAAGAAGCCCTTAAAAAAGGCATGCAAGAAAAATCCATTGAGTTTGTGAAAAAAGGTAGTGAGGTTTATCAGAAGGTTTAAACTTGTACCTATCGAAGATGCATTTGATAATTTTCAGGTAAAAATATGATGAGATCTGACCACGTTTTTTCAAAACCTTTAACTATCCAACCGACAGCTATAGATTTGTTTGCTGGGGCAGGAGGCATGACGGAAGGCTTGCGTAAGGCTGGATTCAAATCACTACTTGCGAATGAATATGATGCAATGGCTGCCCAAACTTTTTCCTACAACCATCCTAATGTACCCGTTATCATCAAAGATATTAAAGAGTTGTCAGTTGATGAAGTATTAGAAATGGCGAAAATTAAGGTAGGGGAGCTGTCACTAATCTCAGGGGGGCCACCTTGCCAAGGATTTAGTCTTGCTGGTTCTAGACTTGATAAAGACCCAAGAAACCAGATGTTTAAAGAGTTTGTTCGTTTGGTTAAGGGGCTTGAGCCTGAAGTTTTTTTGTTTGAAAACGTAGCTGGAATCTTAAGTATGTCCAAGGGCGAAGCTTTGAAAGCGATTGTATCAGAATTCACTTCTATAGGTTATAAATGTCAATATAGATTGGTTAATGCTGCTGATTACGGAGTTCCGCAGGCTCGCCCGCGTTTCATTCTTTTTGGGGTAAGAGAAGGTAACAATTTTGGGTTTCCAGAGGCAACTCACAGTGCCATAGGAAAGAATATGGATTTTTTTTCAACGGAATTAAAGCCGTATGTTACTGTTTGGGATGCTATAAGTGATCTTCCAATTATTCAGCAGGGTGAAGGTGAAGAAGTGCTTAATCATAGTGGGAATTACGTAAATGAATTCCAAAGAGAAAGGCGTGGTATAAGGAAACCTGGAGTTATCTACAATCACCGAGCCACAAGGCATAGCGAAGCCATAGTAAAAAGATATGCTGCAATCCCAGAAGGCGGGGATAATTCACAAGTTCCTGAGGAGCTAAGAACAAAAAAAATCAATGTTTTTAAGCTTGACGGTAGAAAACCTGCCCGAACTGTAACTTGCAATCATCGTACAGATTTACTTCACCCAAAAGTACCAAGGGGTACGACTGTGAGAGAAGCCGCTAGATTACAATCCTTTGATGATGATTATCAATTTTTTGGCAACCTAACGCGCAAAGCAAAGTATGTAACTCAAGATGACCAAGTGGGAAATGCCGTGCCGCCTTTGCTTGCAAAAGCACTTGGTGATCACATGCGAAAGATGAAAAAATGGTAAAGAAACAAAGTGCTGAAAATTCAGAATCACTTAGTTCTGCAGGTCATAGATTAGGGCAGATTATTGGTGACTGGTGGGAAACAAAAGTAATTTACCCTCTTCTTGAGGAGGTTGCACAGTCGCTAGAGCTATACTTAGACAATAGAATTGTGTCGCGCACTTGCCGTGCAGATAAAGTGCAGTGGGCTGATCTAGAAGGGAATTTTGTAGATTATGATTATGTGCTTGAACTTGGTGGCAACTCAAACACTAAAGGCATACCCGTGGCTTTTTTGGAAAGTTTCTGGCGGCGTGGTGCTCGACATTCAAAAGACAAAGCCCGTGACGACACAAACAAATTACTTCCTATGCGTGAAACTTACTCTACAGCTAGATTCCTTGCCATTGCTGCGTGTGGCGAATTTACTGAACCAGCAAGAGAATATGTTAGATCTCGCAATGTAGAGTTGTTCTTTATTGGCAAGGAGAAGATTGATGAAGCTTTTCAAACGATAGGGGCAACAATCGACTATCCCGACGCTCTTCCTGAAGAAAAGAAGATGGAGTTAGTAAGAAATCTTGAAAGAAAGTTTTCTAACCCCAACCAAGTAAAGGTGGCTGCTAACTTAAGAGACCTTGCTGGACAAGGTGCATTCACATCTTTCAAACAGAGGATATTTGGCTCTCTTACAGCGACTCCACAAGAAATTAGAATCTACTCTCTTGCTCGTTTCGGTCCAGTCGTTTTTGACTCAATTGAAAAAGCTGTTGACTATCTAAGTGGAAGTAACCCACAGTTCCCTTCAAATAGTGAGGTTACTCAGTATGAATATGAAGTTACTTTCAGTGATGGTTCAGAGTTCATAAGAGCATTAAGTTCACTAGATGAAGTTAAGCAAGTGAACTTGCAATTACATGATTTAATGCAGCACTTTAATCAAATCTTAATTAAAAAAACAATATAAATTACAGGTGTACCGCCCTTAATCTCTGCCCGCATAGGACAGTTTCAATTCGTCGCATGAAAACTAAACCTTAACCACAGCTATAGGATACTCAGCCACAACACTATCCGCCGTCATCAACGTAACCCCCTCCGCCGCCGTTTGTGCAATCAGCATACGGTCAAACGGGTCTTTGTGGATATTGGGTAAAGCATCTACGCCTATAGCATGTGCGCCGTTGATGGCAATTTCTTCATAGCCGTTGTCTAGCAGGTTGCGTCTTAACACCGCTAAATCTACTTTAAAGTCGGCTCTGCCTAGCTTGTTTTTAATCGATATTTCCCACAGACTAGCTGCGCTAAAATATAACTGGTTTTGTGGGTCTTCAATTAGCATTTTTGCTTTGTTTGAAAGCTGCTCTGGCTCGGCCGCAGCCCACAGTATGATGTGCGTATCTAGCAATAGCTTCATGCCAATTATTCCACACCAAATAGTTTGGCAATTTCAGCTTTGCCCATTTCATCAAAATCTTTTGGGGTGCTTATTTGCCCTGTCATAAAGCCTAATCTTTTTTTACTGCCAGCTTCTGGTGCGTCTATTTTGGTGACTTTAACCATCGGCTTGCCTGCTTTAGCAATAATGAAAGATTCGCCTTGAACGGCTTGTTCTATGAGCTTTGAAAGCTGTGTTTTTGCTTCGTGAATATTGACGGTTTGCATAATGCGCTCCAATTAAACTAAGTCAAGTTAGTCTAGTTTAAACCTTATTGTTAGTCAGGTAAACCATTTGACAATTTATTGAGTTAATTTAATCAATAGGGTGATACAAGATTGTTTGGTAAAATAACCTTATAAATTAAATGAATGCAGA
>JABFSF010000035.1 GCA_013140755.1 Methylotenera sp.
CTATTATCTTTACCTAAAATTTTTAAAGGAGTTGTTATGAAGAATGAACACAAATGGACACGTTTAGCTCTTGCTTTTGACTTTGCTGCCAGAGAGCATCAGCACCAAATTCGAAAATCTACTGATATACCTTACATTAGTCATTTGATGAGTGTGTCTGCACTTATATTTGAAAATGGAGGGGATGAAGACCACGCCATAGCAGGTTTATTGCATGATGTTATTGAAGATGCTGAACCAAATACCAGAATACCTTTTATTCGTGCTGAAATAAAAAGATTATTTGGGGATAAAGTGCTGCAAATTGTGGAAGGCTGTACAGATGGTGAACCAGATGATACTGGCATGAAATCGCCTTGGAAGCCAAGAAAAGAATCTTACTTAAAAAGGCTAGAATCTAAAGATGCTGAATTTTTGTTAGTGTCGTGTTGTGACAAACTGCATAATGCAAGATCTATACTGATAGACCTTAAAACAGTTGGTGCATCCGTGTTTAATCGCTTTAGCACTACTCAGGAAGAAACCATCTGGTATTACACAAGCCTTGCTAATATATTCTCAAGTCGGCTTCAAAACAGTCAAGGAGCTATTGCCGCGATGCAACTTTCAGAAACAGTAAGTGAAATACAAAGGCTTACTAAGTAAAAGAAGGGTGATATTCACGCAAAATTTTTGAAAATTTCCGTTGAGTTTAAAGTGAAATTTTTGGTCTCAATTTATATAGTTAACTCATTGATTCTATACATTAGTTTTTTTAAGTTCACTGCGTGACACAGATGTTAATATCTTTAAATAATAGTGGCAGAGTTTATATTCCGCCACTATCAATGCATCCTCGCTAGTTATTAATTAGATTTAGTATCAGTCTTCGGCAATACGCACTCTAAGATGGCTTGATACATGCTTTTACCTACAGTTTTAGCGGCATCATCAATGCTATAAAAACCAGAGCTGCCAGAATCACCGATGGACTTTTTAACTTCATTACACACAAGCTCACCTTCAATCTTATATGAACCCGCTAAACGTCCTAACATTTGAGGTGCGTTCTTTGCATAGCTCTGGTGCTGAGATGCCAGCTTCTGCTTGCTTCAAAATTTGCATAATCTGACTGTCGGTAAATTTTTATATCTTAATGTAAAAATTCCTTAATTCATCATAAGAAAATTCTACTTATCAATGCAATCTTTTTCTGGGGGGGGATTACCATTTTACGAAGGCTCAAAAATTAAGCGATTAACATCTATCCATACGCCATGTAAACCGCTGAGTGCCAAACTTAGAAAATTGACACCATCAAGATTTTTGATGCACTCTGTTATCCTGCCGTATAAACTGCACATATACGAATGCTCGTATTAATTTTATATACAAGCCTTTTACTCTTGCCTTTATGTAAGCAATTGACTTATTATTACAAATGCAAAGTTAAACTTTATATTTGTAAATATGATCTCACGTTTATCCACACAAACCCTATTACGCCTTGCAAAAGGCTTTCCCATTGTTGCGCTAACAGGTCCGCGACAATCGGGTAAAACCACGTTGGCTAAAACGGTGTTTGCCGATAAGACTTATGTCTCTTTGGAAAACTTAGATGAGCGCGAATTTGCCGAGCAAGACCCTAAACGATTTTTGCAGCGTTTCACTAATGGCGCGATTTTGGATGAAGTGCAACGTTGTCCTAAGCTACTTTCTTACCTGCAAGGCGTGGTGGATGAGCGTAAAGTGATGGGAGACTTCATTCTCACTGGATCATCACAGTTAGAGCTAATTTCAGGTATTACACAATCATTAGCTGGTCGCGTTGGTAGAGTTGAATTGTTACCATTATCGCAATCAGAATTGCTACAAGCGAATAAGCTACCAGCAACGCTAGATGAAGCACTTTTTAAAGGTAGCTACCCCGCATTGTATGACCGTGATATTAGTCCCAATGATTGGCTGGGTAACTATGTTGCCACTTACTTAGAGCGAGATGTACGCCAATTGATTGCCGTGCGCGATCTTACCCAATTTCAGCGGTTTGTGAAAATGTGCGCTGCAAGATCTGGGCAGATGCTTAACTTGGCGGCTTTGGGGGCAGACTGCGGTATTTCGGCTGTAACTGCACGTGAATGGCTGACTGTGCTAGAGGCAAGCTACCTAGTAATGCGTTTAGCACCCTATCACCGTAACTTTGGTAAACGATTAGTTAAAACGCCTAAACTCTATTTTTTAGATGTTGGTCTGATGGCTTGGCTATTAGGAATCCATGAGGCTAAAAGCATAGAAACACATGCCATGCGAGGCGCATTGTTTGAAACCTATATTGTGAGTGAGTTGATTAAGCAGCGTTATAATGCTGGGCAAGTGAATAATTTGTATTTTTGGCGTGATAATGTAGGGCATGAAGTGGATGTGTTATATGAAACCCCACAAGGTTTGCAAGCGATAGAGGTTAAATCCGGTAGTACTTTTGCTTCAGACTGGTCAAATGCAGCCAATAAATGGCGAAGCTTTGCAGGAGAGCAAGCACTAACTCCGATTGTGGTTTATGGTGGAAATGATTTTTATGCGCGCGATTCATGTCGATTAGTAAGTTGGCAGAATTTGTACAAAATCGACTGATTCTATTGGTTAAAAATCACCGAAAAACTGTCTAATATCGGAAAATTTCCCCACGCAATTATGCGGTTTGTAGGGCTGTAAAAATGAATAATATTAGACAGCGTAAAACGCTTAAAGCCAGTAAAAACAGGCTTTCCAGCCACATGAAGCAGCGGACTTTTAATCCGTTTGTCGTGGGTTCGATCCCCGCACACACCAAATCTCAAGCGGCTTGCAGTGATGCGAGCCGTTTTTCATTGTAGTTGACCGTAGCTAAATCGTAGCCAACAAATATCGGATCTAACCGTGAAGCTGCATGCGCTAGATGGTTAGCGTGAGTCAAGTTAGCAAGAAAAGCTCACTCTCTAAAGCATGTTTTTCAGATAATTTCGCCACCCACCTAAATGAGAAATATCAATAGCGTTTAATGTGGCATATTGCTCACATAAAAATCCATTAACGACGCGACCATCTGTAAGCGTAAGCGTACCAAAACCAAGTGGCGCGGGTACGCCTGATACAAATGTGCC
>JABFSF010000029.1 GCA_013140755.1 Methylotenera sp.
TTTAATAAAACATTAAAAATTTAATCACTCACTCACCTTATAAAGATTCGGCCGGGGCCCTTTCTGTGGGTTCCAATTCGCCTATAAGACCATATGTACTCATCATCAAACATATCATAATGATATGCCCATATATACACTGGCTCTGGTTTCTTTGCCCCAGGCACAGATACTTCTGTGGTTTCAAACCAGACCCATGCCAAATATGCAACTATTCCTAACAAAACTAATGCTTCCATTTTCTTACTCCTTATTTATTTAGTACCGTTAGGTACTTTTGCAGCTGCAACCAAGACTTGATTGATTGCCTGCGTTTCTGTTTGTATGCTCTGTACTTCCATGACTATTTTTAATGCAGTGTAAGCTTCTGGCGACAGTCTAAGCATTAAACGTTTGCCGCCAGATGCAACCAGATTCTGTATTGACTTGTTCACTCGGTCAGTCGCCGAGAGTTTGGGTTTATCTGACTTAGGTCTGCCCATTGAATGATCTTTATTTACATAAATATATTGTACATTTGTTATTGTAGGCATACACAATAATATGTCAAGTGTCATTTTTTGGTAAATTTAAGTCGTAATTAATGAGAAAATTCATAAATTGAGCAACCGCAACAGAGTTCTTATATCTATCAATTCGATATATCCATAAACTATCATCCATATGAACGTTAATTCTAAATAACAGAGTTGGATAGTATGCAAAAGAAAAAAAATGTTGGAAAAGTCAGCTGGTTTAATATCGATAACTATAAAGATTGTGAAAGCTTCACCGCATCAGATTGGAGCAATGAAATACTCCAAAGAATTCTTATGCATCATCACTGTTTGAATGATTGCACATACTTTGACGAGCAAGAAATTAGTAGCATAGATTTAAAGGATGGATTAGACCAAATTGAAAGTATTAAAAAATTTGGATTATTTAAAAACTCCAGTTTATATAAAGCAGTTGGTGATGAGCCAAAAATACTATTTTTACTAAAGAAACAAAAAAAGAGTGCAATATATTTAGATGATATTACAGAGTTTGAAGCTTACGAATTTTTTCATGCCTCACCAAATAAAGAGCAAATACAATTCGATATGGATCTTTTATTAAGCAATCTTGTTAGTTTTGAACGTAATGAAAAATTGGAATCACTATTTAAACAATATCAAAGTCCATTTTCCGCTACAACAAACAAAGATTTTGATTATGGCGCAAGATTTTTACAGGTTAATTTAGAATCTAGTGATGAGTGTCTTAAGCGGTCGTTTGAAAAATGGTTAAAAACCCAACGTAAAAACTCAAAATTCACTAGCGAAAACATACGGGAATCGAAATTAAATTCCTGGGACGGTGCAAAGTTACTTGCATATTGGGATATTTGTACAATTTGCGAGATAGAAAAAATTAAAATTGGACTAGAAGCCATTGGTGATTTAATCTTCAGAAAAGAATTTTCAGAAAAAACAAAAAAATCTGCAGATAAGTCAGATATAAACTTGCAGCAAAAAATGCAGAGGGTAATCGTGAAAAAAGCGCGGGAAATGATTTCCTTAGAAACGTTGGAAATCTTATACGCTCAAGGGGAAGCAGAGAAGTAATCTGATCAGAAATTGCCCACTAATACCCTCTCTATAAACCCAGCGTGGGTTGTCAATAGTTTATCTAAGCTTAACTCAGCCCCTTCGGGGCCCGCATAGCACATTTAACGTAACAATGATAGGCTATATTTATCTGGGGCCTTGGGCATATCCTAAATAAATTCTATGTATAAAATCAGTAATCACTTCCATTCACAAAGGTGATTAAAGATGCAAATGAAATCAGATTTAAATAGAGCTACCTCAGAGGCTTTAAGCCAATTCTCCATCATGCCAGATTCTGGATATATTCGGCTCCCGGTTATGATTAGATTATATGGTGTTTCTGCTGCCACTATATGGCGTGGTGTGAAAAATTCGAGTATTCCTTCCCCTGACCGAATAACTAAAAGGACCACTGGATGGAACATCGGGCTCGTAAGAGCCAACTTGGCAGCAAAGGCGGTGAAGTAAATGAATAACATCCCGCAGTTCATAAACGCAATGTTTCAAAGTGGCATAACCTCCCCACCAACCATTATTGTAGACAGCGGTTTTCAACGATTTAGTACAAACGGCAACGCTAGCGACAAATCGGGATATTACAACTATCACTCTGGCGTAATCGCCACAGGCTGCTTCGGCTGCTGGCGGTCTGGCATTCATCAAACTTGGGTTGCGAATATTGGGCGCAAGTTTACCCAAGAAGAGCTAACAGCGCATAAAGAAAATATCATCGCCATGCAGTTAAAGCGCGATGCGGAAATTTCAAAAGATCAAGCCGAAGCTAAAATTAAGGCTAATAATTATTGGCTTAAAGCGACTCCTGTTTTTGATCATCCTTATTTGCCAAATAAGGGCGTTAATGCTTACGGCGTTAAACAATTAGGCAATACGCTTATCGTCCCCATGTCAGATTCTGGTGGAATTCATTCCCTTGAATTTATCCAAAAAAATGGGAGCAAGTCGCGATTAACCGATGGCCGCGTCAAAGGTTGTTACCACGTTATAGGAGAAATAAAAGATGTCATCCGTTTTGCTGAAGGCTATGCAACCTGCGCATCAATTTACGAAGCCGCAGGAGATGCGACAGTAGTTACTTTTGGAAAAGATAATATCTTAAAAGTAGCTGAAACATTTCGCTCGCAATACCCATCAGCGGAACTAATAATCTGCGCAGACGATGATTTGAGTGGTGGTGGTCTTAAAAAGGCGAACGAGGCGGCAAAGGCCGTTGGTGCAAGTGTTGTCATCCCAAAGTTTGGTGATAACAGGCCTGAAAAAATGAAAGATTTTAACGATATTCACCAAATGTATGGGTTAGATGAGGTTAAAGCACAATTAGCAGTCATACAACCCTCTGCACACATTATAAATTTGGCTAATGACATGCTAAATGAAACTGTCACAAACGTAATTACAGGCAGACTACAAAGTGCGCCTGAGCAGTTGCCTTCACTGCCTGATGTAATGCCTTTTGATTACGCGTATTTACCAGACGCACTTCGTGACTATGTGATGGACATTTCGGAGCGTTTACAATGCCCAGCTGATTTTGCAGCAGTTGGCGTTACGGTGATGGTGGCAGCCATAATCGGGCGACAAGTTGCCATAAGGCCTATGAGAAAAGACAGTTGGACGGTGATACCGAACCTTTGGGGCGCAGTCATTGGCAATTCAGGTGTGATGAAAAGTCCAACATTAAGTGCTGCATTATCCCCCATTAATAGACTAGCAGCATCTGCGACACGAGCATTTAATGAATTGCAGGCCGAGTATGACGGACAAGCAGTTATCGCTAAGATTCAACAGTCATTAGGCAAAGATGAAGCAAAAAAAGCATTGGCTAAAGATCGTAAAGCGGATGTCGCTAATTTGCTTAAACCCACAATTTTTGGTGAAGCACCAATTCAAAGGCGTTACAAAACAAACAACGCAACCTATGAAGCAGTAGGCGAAATAATGCTAGAAAATCCGAAAGGATTAATGGTTGAGGCTGACGAGATCATCGGGTTCTTAAAAAAACTTGATGCGAGCGGACAAGAGGAAGCACGAGCATTTTTCTTAACTTCAGCTGACGGTGACAAAGGCTATACCTTTGATCGCATATCGCGCGGCAAAGGCTTGCATATTGAAGCGTTATGTTTATCAATTATTGGCGGCATACAACCGGGCGTATTAGCTGAATATGTAAAGCAGGCAACGACGGGCGGCGCTGGCGCAGACGGTTTACTGCCGCGTTTTAGTCTAATTGTTTATCCTGATATTTCACCGGTTTGGAAAGAAGTAGATCGTTACCCTGACACCGAAGCGCGTAATTCAGTCAATGCGCTGGCGGAACGATTGGATAACTTAAACGCTAATCATATAGGCGCAGAAACTGATGACTTTTGTAACGTGCCATACCTTCACTTTGATGATAAAGCGCAGTTGTTGTTTTCAGAATGGCGAGTGCCCTTTGAGTTTAAAATCAGAAATGGTGAAGAGCATCCAGCTATAGTTTCCCACCTTTCCAAGTACCGTAAGCTAGTACCTACGCTAGCCTTAATCAATCATTTATGTGATAACGCAGATGGTGGTGCTGTGAACGAGTCCGCCTTACTGCGCTCGATAGCTTTTTGTGAGTATTTGGAATCACACGCTAGACGCATATACAGTTTTGCAACAAGGCCAGATATTGATTCGGCCAAAACAATATTGAAGAAACTGGAAGGCGGAAAATTATCCAATCCATTCAAATCACGCGACCTTTACCGTGCTTGCTGGACGGGTCTAGAAACGCCACAAAAAGCACAGGCTGCGATTGATTTGCTGGTTGAATATAACCATCTATTTCTACAAGAAGTGGTGACTGGTGGCAGACCAACAGCCTTTTATCATTTGAATAAAGTGGTGGCAATATGAGTACGTACCTCGCAAGACTAAAGCTCATTGATGCTGAAAGAATATTGATATTGCCTAGTCTCGAACTGCCAAAACTGCCAGAAGTGTCCGAACTAGATCCCCAACCCCCTTTTGGCAGTTTTGGCAGTGTCATTACGGGGGATAATAAACCGACGAACGCCGATGATGCAGTTTCGAACCGGTGGCGAATCACGTTCGCAGAATCAGCATCCGTGCAGGTTGCAATATGGCCACCTTGCACAAAAGCCGAAGCATTGGCACTTAATCCAAATGCCACATCCATTAAACCAATGCCTTCACCAGCTCTAAAGGTGATTCAAATCAACACAGCACAAGAATTAGTCGAGGCTATGCGTGCATGCGGTTATTTGTTGCATGTGAATACTGATGATGCTCTGGTTGTTGATCCAAAACATTGGATAGATGATGAACTTTCAGATTTAATCACCAAGCACAAATTAGAGTTAATCAACATTCTAAAGTCATAGACAAACAATCGTTACTTTTGTTCATAAGACAATTGAAGCTCTCCCCGAATTATCTTAAACGTATGTATCGAGTTTAAGTGGCGATTGTTTTCAAATGCACAGCGAAAACGCTAAAATTTAAGGAATAATATTTTGAATTGCCTAGATAATCTTAAAGTTGAAATGTCACAAATTGATGCACTACTCATCAAAATTGATTGCGTATTAGATGGTGCTCAGCCAAATCTTGCCGGTAAAATTCGCATAAAATTTTGGCATGCACATGGCAAAGATAAACCAACCGAACCTTTTTTGGTAAGTCGGACTGAAGAACCTACAAAAATCCCGCAGCGAATATGTGAGCTACATTTGGCGAAAAAAGCTAAGTGTCGTGGGAAGTTCAGTGACAACTACATGACAACTTACTCTCTACTTCGCCTTACCTCGGAGTTACTAAGTTACAGGAAACGGCTCAAGGCATTAATCTGCACGGTTGAGAGCCGAGCACGAGCCACATTAAATGCTAATTATTATCGATTAGTTGAGGCAGAGAAAAGTATTATAAAAATGGATAAAGTAATCTATATGTACTTAAAAGCTGAGGGCAAAGAAGGCTATTACCGGCCCATTGGAAAGTCAGTTTTTACACATTAAATACTTAAAATGTAAAATCATTGGCAACATGTTCCACAATATTGGCCGCTTTCTGTTCGTTGATTAATTGCGCAATTTTATGCCCTCATATATTTAATTCTGGCAGCTCAATATGGTGAATGTTGTCTAATAAACTAAAGATCATGTTAATTTTTTTACGTCATTTTTAAGATCGTCTAAATAATCAGCCCATTGCTGCATCATAGCTGTACGCTGCACAATAAACCTAGTTCGATTATATGCGCCACCTAGATTATCAGGAACTGCATGCGCTAGTTGGTGTTCAATGATATGAGGGTCAATATTTAATCTTTCATGCAGAATAGTACGAGCCATTGCTCTAAATCCATGACCTGTTATTTCATTTTTAGTGTCATATCCCATGCGTTTTAAGGCAGCATTAACGGCTGCTTCACTCATGGGCCTTCGTGGAGAGTGACCGTTCTGAAAAACAAACTCACCATGTCCAGATAGCGGTTGAATAGTCTTTAAGATGTTAATGGCTTGAGTAGATAGTGGAACTAAGTGGTCGGTTTTGGTTTTACTTACTAAATAACGCCATTCGCCAGTATCTAAATTTATATCTTTCCATTTGGCTTGCCGGAGTTCGCTTGGACGCACAAAAACTAGTGGTGATAATCTTAGAGCGCACTGAACAGTGAGAGTGCCGGTAAAGCCATCTATTGCGCGCAACAGCTCCGCTACATCCTTAGGCTCGGTAAATGCGGCCATGTGATTAGTTCGGGTGGGGGGTAGTGCTCCCTTGAGATCTGCCGTAACGTCTCGGATAGCTCGTCCTGTTTGCACTGCATATCTAAAAACCTGTCCTGCGGTTTGTAGCGTGCGGTGTGCGGTTTCTAGTATATTTAGTTTCTCGATTCGCTTTACAGCATCCATTACCTGAGGAGCTGTGATTTCTGAAATTGGTTTATTCCCAATCCAAGGAAAAAGGTGTTGCTCAAAACGTCGTATAACTTTATTTTTGTGACTATCAGCTTTATTCGCCATGTGAGATTGCCACCACTCACGTGCAACTACTTCAAAGCTATTGTCGGAATTAAGTCGGTTAATGATTTTTTCTTGTTTACGATTTTCGCCTGGGTCAATAGATGGGGTAGAGGCTAACAGTTTACGTGCAGTATCACGGTTATTTCTTGCGTCTGCTAGAGGAACGTCAGGGTAAGAGCCTAAAGCTAGGGTTTTTCTTTTAGAATCAAAGCGATAGTCTAATCTCCAAAGCTTGCTCCCACTAACTTGAATAAGCAAATAAAGCCCTTTTTCATCAGCTAATTTGTAGGGTTTATCTCTAGATTTAGCGTTATTTATTGCGGTTACTGTAAGCATTTGACGGTATCTCGAGGTGTATTTTAGGGGTTTTCTCCTACATACCGACAACGATACCGTCATTTATGACGGTATGTCAAGCGACCTTGTGCGATGGGTTGATGCAACAAAAAGCCCCGTAGCTATTAACTACGGGGCTTTTGATGGGTTACGATGCTCTGTGATGCCCTGTATTGGTGGTGAAAGAGGGACTTGAACCCTCGACCCCAGGATTATGAATCCTTCTCCTACGTCCTTTGTAAGCCGCATAGAATATAGGTTTTCGTTTTAAGTTGTTGTAATATAAATGCTAAGTCTTAAAATTCAATATTTCTCTATCGTTCTACATCGTTGTAAATAGTTTTATCGTGCAAGATATATGCAAGATATGGAGCATGTAATACATAGCACCAACTATGAGGTTTTAATTAATTACTAGCTATTCCGAAACTTTCAATTCTGAATAATTTATCGGTTTGAGATAGCTTAACTACAAAATACTCTTCTTTATTCAACTCTTCTGGAAGCTTGTCTTTTAATATTGAAGCAACGAATTGAAGTTTTTTCGACTCAACAAGATTGGCAATATTTAGCAGTTGGTTATCGTGCATTAACTCTTTTTTATCATTTAGTAAAAAGTGAAGGCAAGGGATATCTTCTTCGTCAGCATAGAGTGTGTATGCAATATCAAAACATGAGATTTCACCCTGTTTTTTACCAGAGCTAAAATTCGTATTAAATGCACTAAATTTATACAATCTTTGACCTTTACTATTAACTACCTGATCAGGTTTAAGCGCATATTTTTCACCATAAAGAGCTTGAGAAATATTTGAAAAATGATTGTTAAATTTATTAACCTTAGTTTTAAGGTTGCTCTCAAAAGTATCTGAAAATAAATCATCATCAATTGTAGTGAGTTGCTGATTAAAATCAGCCAGTTTTGATTCACTGGTTTTTAGTTTTTCAAGAATATTTTCGTATTCACCCTTGCTGCGATATTTATCGTTTAATTCTGAAATAATTTTTTCTAGCTCTTCAAGTGAATCACTTTTAGCAACTTTGCTTGTAAGGAGTTTTTCTTCCTCTCGAAATCTACTCATTTGATCAGACTTACTTATCAACTGCTTCTCAATTTCTGGAAGGTCTTTAGCAATATAACGAATTTTTTCAGCAATCATGCGATTATGAAAATTACATAAATCTTCAAAACTTTTTTGTATTTGATTGATTTGTGAACTAGCTTGGTTATAAATTTGTTTTAATAAATTTAAATCAATCTTTGATTGGTTTTCAGATAAATCATTTTTTGCATTAACAATCAGATTTTTTCTAATGTTTAATTTGCCAATTTCAGAGCTTAAGAAGTTTATTTTGTATTTGATGTTGTTTAAATTGACTAAATCTTGTTCAAAGTTGTTATTTAAATCAAAGCTGAATTTTTTTGCATCAAGAGCAATAATTTCATTTTCTAAAATTGCCAATGCTGATTCATAGGCTGATTTGGTTTGACCTTCTTCAAGACGAGACTTAAATGATTGTTCAGTGCGGATATCAGATAACAGTTCTTGTTTTCTATCGCCATGTTCAAAGTCGCAACCTAAAAGAAACAAATAAAGAGTTTCATACTCTGCATCACTCGTATAAGCATCTAAAGTTTTGAGTGTATTGTTAATACTCATATCTTTATACCGTATGTTGTGAGATATGATTTGTCTGAAGGTTGGTTTCTTGCCGTAATGCTCAGGAAAAAAGTAATTCGTTAAAGCTTCTTCAAAAGCATCCTCTGTTTTTGCGACTCCATTAAAACTTCTAATTATTTTGGATCTGGATAAAAAGTTTCGTTCAATACGAATTTCGGGAGAGCTTTCAACTTCCAAATCTTCTTTTAATACCAAAGTGACAACTATATTGTTTTCAACAAGAAAGTCTTTAACCCTTTTGTATATATCCTTTTTATTTTCAGGATCTGTATAAATATGATTTGGGTTCGCTCCAAGGCAAAAATCAATAAGCATTAATACAGTAGTTTTACCTACATTATTGCCAGTTTCTTTACCTTGAATGTTTGGAGTTTCATCCACAATAAGATTGATACCAAGCCGAAATTTTATTTCTCGGATGATATCTAGCCCACTAGAAATAGTAAGTGACTTCAAGAACATAATTCAAATCTTCCATCTTTGCTTATTGAAACCAAGTTAAGCAGGTATAGCCAATCTAGGCATAAAACAAACAAGGGCATTGAAATCTCATGTTGATTCTTAGTTTGTAGATACAATTCTAAAAGAGTGCAATTTGCATTTTTTTGAAGTGACTGCAATACAAAAGCACCGTTATAGTAAACGGTATGCTCTGGATGAATGTTGTCAGGTAGTAGCATATGTATAATTCATTGGATTCTCGAAAATCTTGCAACGAATAAATGCATCAACAACTAATACATTTACACAGAGATCCAATTCTTCGTATGGAATGGGATTGTAGTTTGAACTAGACTTAATTTTTGCTACAACACCCTCAATTATTTTGAAAAATAAGGCATCGTCACTCAAAGTGGCTTTATGCAATGCATACAAACTTCTAATTGCTGCTAAAACAGATGTGCTTTTATTATTGCCCTGTTTGTTGAATTCTGAATATATCTTATCCACAGTATGAAAATGAGCACTGTAATCATCAATAATTACTTTTGCCGACTTTAAATTATTGTGTGTAATTTTTCTTTCTATTTCAAAAGAATTTATTTCTAAGGGTGAAGTATTACTACTTAAATCTTCAAGAGCTATCAACTCAATCAAAGTTGCTAAATTTGATTCAATTTTTTCTGGATCTGGTAAAGATCCAAGCTCAAGTTTAATGAAATCAAAAAGAGGTTTTTGTTCCTCAATCTTTAAGCTAAGAATAATGTTTAGAATCTTAACAACATCATAAATATCATCAGCAGGGTTAAATGCGATTTTGTGAGTATTTGTGTATGTTTGTTTTCTTAAATCACTTGCATCTCTACATATGGAAATAAACTTGAATGCATAAAGAACATATTTAGATAAATCTTTTTTTAGTGCAGCCTCAATTTTCGCTTTGGTTGAAGTTGAAGATACCTGAATAATGACTAAATTTTTGTGATCAATTAAATCAATAGCCTCAATATTTTGAGATACAGAATTTAGATTAATTAACTCCCAATTGAACAGCTTATTGAAAAAATGCAGGTAGAAATTTTCTGAGTGTAGGTTGAGGTCAAGGATATTTAACTTTCCACGAACCTCAATTTTACATGCAAGATGAGTTAAGCGATCCTCAATGTAATCAAAGTAGTGTGAACGATTCATATCAGGAGATGCAACACTTTGGATTGTTGTGATCAATATAATGCATTGCTATCCTGTAATTATTGATTTTTTTAATATTCTCACATTATATGACGGATTTATAGCCTATAGGCTTTCATGTGCTTTGGAAGATGGTAAAGATAAGGTTTAAAAAATAAATGTATTAGTAGACTTGCTTTATCAATTTTTTTTCATATAGTTAAGTTATGAATATCTACCTGACTTATTTTAGTGTGTATTTATTCATAAATAATTGAATGAATTTACAACTAACTTAATAAGGAAAATAAAAATAAACCACCTAAAAATATATTTTAAAAAACCAAGGTTAATCCCTTGCTATTGTCTTTATTTTTACTAAACTAAAAGTATAAAGTGATTTCACAAAGCGATTTCAGCTATTGCTAAATAAGAATAATAATATGTGAGTTAGGGGTGGTAAATGAGAGGGCAAACAAATCATAACTTTAAACAAGTTGTTAATGAAAATGTATTGTTAGGGTTGCAAAGAGAAGAAAAAAGTGAAGTTTGTATTGATTCGTATGAGTGGTATTTAGAAACTCACTTTAATAAAATAAATAAAAAAGAAGAAGAAAAACTGGGGGACGATATGAGTATAACAATAGAAC
>JABFSF010000018.1 GCA_013140755.1 Methylotenera sp.
TCGTCTTGAATATATTGGTGAATCCAAGCTTTAACGTCATCCACACTATACTTGCCCATGTCATCGGCTGTTTGCGTGACTTCACCAGCGGCAAAGTGATCTTTAGCCCGCTCTAGATTACGTTTTGGGTCTTTGGTAAATTCAGTTTTAGCATCAACTGTACGAAAACAATAAGTTTTACCATCAAACACGCTATTCACTGAGCAGTCAGTTTTTATGCGTTTCCCTTCTGCCAAACCCATGACACAGAGATTATCAAACTCACCTTGGACAGCCAATGATTTTTCAGCCGCATAAGCTGTGGAATGTAGTGCTGGCATCATAAAGCCAGCACATACTGAAGTAAGCCATAAGGCGAGTAAGACACTCAGTAACTTTTTGCGAAATAACTTCATTTTAAGGCTCCTTTTTAATAGTTATTTTTCGCTTAAAATGAATTATCTTCTGTTATTATGTTGTTATATGTGACTATAATCACACTAAACAACACTTTTTATGCATTTTTTGTTGACATTTACTTCTCGATTGCCTTTTTAAAGCCAACCGCAGCAGCGTCATAAAGCTCGTTAATGGCTTTATTCGCTGCTGGGTTATCTAAACCCTCAGGTGCTTCCATCGTATTGGCTTTGTTGTAAAAACGTGCGGTTAATGTCACGGTAGAAGTTCCTGCCGCCTTGCCCGCTTTTACTTGCGCCACAGTGCGGTAATTGCTCACGGCAATGGTGCTGTCTTTACCGTCTACCAATTTATAATCCAGCTTCATGTCTGCATCATTAGCTTCGCGCAGTTTTTCTAAAAATGTGGTGCCATTTTTCAATATCACTAAGCGGTGTGGCAAGGACTTACCTGACTCTTCATCTTTTCTATCCTCCAACTTCACATTGGTCACATCTGGGTGCCATGTGCCAATCGCGCCAAAATCTTTAAGTAACGCCCATGCTTTTGCTGGCTCGGCTTTCACTTCAAACTCTTTGACCACTTTTTGACCACTTGGGCCGTGTGCGAAGGCTGCTACAGGTAACAAACATGCCACGGCTAACATTGCTAAAAACTTTTTCATGCTAACTATTCCTTTTACTTATTTAAATTACTGCGCTTCCATCACTTTTTTCAAATTAGGTAAACCTGCGTCATACACGCCCTCAACCGCTTTTACAGCAGTTTCGTTGTCTTCCCCTGGTTTTGGATGAACATCATTGGCTTTATTGTAAAAGCGACCAGTCCATGTCACTGTTGATTCGCCAGCTGCAGGGCCAGCTTTTACCGTCATTACCGCACGGTAACCGCTCACAGGTAACACGCCTTCTACAATCTTGTATTCCAATTTCATTTCTTCATCTGAATTGATGGTTTGTTTTTCTAAAATCGTGCCACCACCTTTTAGAGTGAGCAAACGATGTGGTAATTGCACACCATCTTGATCAGCCTTAGTTTCAGTTGCAGTGCTTTCTACGGCTGGATGCCATTTATGCATACCGCCAAAATCTTTCACCATTGCCCATACTTTGGCAGGCCCAGCTTTAATTACCACTTCACGAATTACTTTTTGCTGAGTAGGTGCATTGGCCGCACTGGCTGACAATGGCAATAACAATGTGCTAGTTAGAATTAAAGCTAAAAACTTCATACTGTAAAACTCCTTAATTAAAAAACGACTATCAAAAATTAAATACTTGAGCTGTTTAATGCGCCATCTCAAGCACCTGTTTTAAACCTTGCAAACCTGCGCCATAGTGCGCTGATACTGCGGCTATCGCTGCTGCATTATCTTGTCCTGCGGGGGCTTGCATGGCGTTGGCTTTGTTATTAAACCTGCCTACCCAAGTCACCACAGTTTCACCCGCAACTTGGCTAGGCTTAACGCTAATAGCATCAGAATAACTGCTCACCGCGATATCGCCCTCTATCATTACTACGCCTAGCTTCATTTCTTCAGCCTGTGTTTCACGCTGTTTTTCGGTGATGCTACCGCCGTTTTTAAGCGTTAATGTACGAAAGTTCGCTGCTTTTCCCTCCGTGTCTGGCTTGTTTTCTAGCTTGCTTACCAACACATCAGGATGCCATTTTTGCATCGCGCCGAAATCACGCACCATCGCCCACACAGTGGCGGGTTCAGCATGGATTGTGATTTCTTTACTCACTTTTTGTGGGCTAGGGCCGCAAGCGATTGCCAATAAAGGCATTGCGCTAA
Organism: Methylotenera sp.; assembly: GCA_013140755.1. Lineage (GTDB taxonomy): Bacteria > Pseudomonadota > Gammaproteobacteria > Burkholderiales > Methylophilaceae > Methylotenera. Next base: position 2,192 of record JABFSF010000018.1, read on the forward strand.
ACATCATCATTAACCATCGCAAGTATTTCATTTTGGGTTACCAATAAACTGCCCAAACGCACGGCTTTTTGAAGCAGTAGCAACACTGCTGATTTTTTTCAGCGTTTTAGCATCTATCACATTAATTTCATCATCCATCCAGCTCGCTACAATCACGCGGTTGTGTTTAGCGTCAAAGCTAATGCCTTCAGGAAACCCACCTGTGGGAATAGTGGCAATCACTTTTTTCGCCTTAACATCTACGACTGAAACACTGTCCGCGCCCGTATTCGTGACATAAGCGATTGAACCGTCAGGATTAGTGGTCACGCAGTAGGGGTGTTCGCCGACTTTAATGGTCGCAGTGACTTTGTCGCTGTGTGTGTCTATGATAGAAATAGAATTACTTTGCACATTCACAACAAATAAATTGCGTCCATCTCCTCCTAAAACCATACCAAACGGATGCTTGCCTACGGGGATTTTGTTAATTACTTTCAGTGTGCGAATCTCAATCACGCCGACTTCGTCACTATCACGGTTAGCCACATACAAGCTAGCACCCTCGCGGCTCAACACCATGCCTGCTGGGGCTTTGCCCATGCTGACTTCTTTAAAATTTTTGCCTGCATCAGGGGCTAATAGATCTTTGGTGTTAAACACCATCACACGGTCTTGAAACCAATCAGCCACAAATAATTGTGAAGCATTTTTGCTTAAGGTAATGCCTACAGGTGAAATATCCAGTTTAACTTCACCAATCGGTTGATTGGTTAGCATATCAATGATACTAACGGAATGACTTTCCACATTCGTCACATACAAGCGGCTGTCAAAATGATCTATCGCTACCCCAACTGGGGCTTTGCCTGTGGCGATTGTCGCCGTGACTTTATCTGTAGCCAAGTCAATCACCGAAACCGTATCTGCCCCTTGGTTGGTAATGTAGGCAAAGGGTTCTGCCGAAGCTTGCTCACTTAATATCGCCAATAATGCTAGAGGAATAAATCTTTTCATGTTATTTAACCGCCTTAAATAAACGCTATAAAAAAACCTTGATGCAACTTTGTCACACCAAGGCCTCTATTTAAACGCTTATTGCTACGCTTGGTTTACTTTTTACCACTTAATATTTGCTTCTGAACCACGGAAGTTAGAGCGGATGAAGTAAATAATACGCCACAGATCATCTTCTGTTTTCAAAAGTTTACCGTGCGCTGGCATTGGTCCAACCACGTTTTCACGGCCTTTACGTGTGTATCCTTGTTTTAATAATTCATCGCTACCAAGCGCCACTAAGCGAAATAGCGTGTCATCATCTGCGCCATACACCCATGTTTCATTAGAAAGCGGTGGACACATACCACCACCGCCATTGCCGCCATGACAACCGTTACAACTCACACTCATGTATTTTTTCTTACCTGCTTCTGCTAGGCCAGCATCCATCGGTTTATATGAGTACGGGTTTTTTAAAGTGCCTTTTTCCGCTGCCATTGCAACATCATGTGGTGATTTATCTGAAGCCAGTGGTTTAATTTCTGGGGCTGTTGATTTTTTCTTTTGCTCAGGCAATGTGAAGCCATCTGCACCTACCGCAGGGGCGGCTTCAGCGGTAGCTGGAGCTTCAGCTGCGGCAACTATAATTTTTCCTGATGCCATTTCTACTTTTTTGACTTCTGCAATTACTGGCTTCGATCTTTCCGCAGCTTTTTCTGTCAATTGATTGATGCCAGCCGCACTCACAGTGATAGACAACATACTTAACATGGCAACGATGCCAACATTACAAAATTTCATTTCTAAAGCCTTTCAAAAAATTAAACAACACTAGCACTGTAAAGAAACTACAAAATTTGGTTTATCGCCAACCAATCATTTAACGCTGTGTAGCTAGTTTGGCATGACGGATTAAATCCTAAATAGCATTAGGATTTAATCCCGCTGTCACATTTAATCCTATTGAGCAGGTTTTTCTAACATTGCCGCAGCTTTTTGTGCGTCATTAGCTTTAGCTATTTGTAATGCAGTTTTGCCTTCATCATCTTTTATGTCGGCTTTCGCACCTGCCTTTAATAACAAGCTGATAATCATGTCTTGATCTTTATGCGCTGCAATCATCAATGGTGTTACACCGCCTGCATTTTTTGCATTAGGGTTAGCTTGATATTGCAATAAAGTTTGCGCCATTACCAGGTTACCTTTAGTCACGGCTAACATTAAGGCATTGTATTTTCCAGATCCCATTACAAAGTCTGGGTTAGCATTGTTATCAAGCATCGCCACTGCCGCATTGGCTTTATTATCATTCACCGCCATAGCAAGGGCTGTTACGCCATCTTTATTTACAATATTGAAATCTGCTTTGTGTTTGCCTAATAAGCGGAAAACTTTAGGCTCATTCGAACGCACCGCATGCATAGCAGCTGTCCAACCATCTTCATCCTGAGCGTTAGGATTAGCTTTGTATTCCAACAAACCGTTCATCACACTTAAGTCACCGCTTTTAGCCGCGACAATTAACGGCGTTTGCTGCTCGGTATCTCTCGCATCAATTTTTGCACCACGTTTAAGCAAATACTCAATACGGGTAGAATCACGTGCAATGGTAGCGTTATGTAGCTCGCCATCCAGCGTTGAGCCATGCTTCAGTGCATCATCTATCATTGCTGGTAATGCCGCAGGGTCAGATTGCTTTGGCACCTTTGCAGATTGCGCAGTTTTAATACGTGGGGTGTATTTTCCGTGTGAAGGTAAATCGCCAGACACTACACACTCATCGCATTTCACTAAAGGCACGCCATATTCATCTAACACTTTTTTAATTTTGTCTTTTTCTCGAATCATCACAGCTTCTATAGCCGCTTTTAATTCCTTAGCGTTTTTACGCATTCCGATAGACAAGCCAAACTCAAGCGGCATATTATGTTCCATCGTATTAACTGGCACCACGGTAATTGGCGCATTTTTCTTCGCTTTATACCAGCCAGCATAAGGCCCCCAAACGGCCGCCACATCGAACTCGCCATCAATCATTTGTTGTACTGTCATGTGCGGTGCGCGGTTAGGTTGTAAATCTGCATCGTGTGAAATAGATCTCACATAAGAGTTCGCTCGATTAAAGCCATGCTCTTGAAGCGCGGTGCGAATGGCTGAATGTTGAAATACGCCTACCTTGTATTCATTAATCAATTTAGGGTCATCTAACGATTTAATTTCTATGCCTTTGTCATTTCTATGCGCTAACACGAAGGTGCTTTTATAGACAGGCATCGTTGTCATCATTCGCTCATCATCGGGCGACATATCCATTAAAATATCGCACTCGTTATTATCAAACGTTTGACGCGTTAAGCCGCGTTCTAAATACGGACGATAAAAGTAACTGGTATGCGTACCCATACCTTCAGCAATAATCGTGGCAATTTTATTTTCAAAGCCTTCACCTTTGTCGCTTGAGAGCGGCATATTACCAGGGTCAGCGCAGATGCGTAGCGAACCCATTTTTTTAATAGATGCTGGCACTTGCAACTCTTCAGCCACCACGGGATAAACAATACTAGCTAAAGTGATAGCGATTAATGTTTGCTTAAAAACGGACGATTTTGACATCTAAAACTCCACAAATAATTACGATATAAATTAAAGAATTAACCTACTTTTAACAGAAATTGATGAATAATAACGTCATAATAAGAACATTTAAATTAAATTAAGTTCAGATATGTTAAGTTAAGTTTAAAGTTTTTATGTAGTAGCAACGCTAATAATTGATGAGGAGTCACTCTACATAAAAACTTTTTTACATAGAAAAAGCAGGTGACGCCTAAACGTCACCTGCTCATTTTTTATTTACACTTCTAAGCTGACTAGCAATTAGTCAACACGGAATGTAAACAATGTACCGCCTTGAGGAATCTTATCGAGACCAGAAGCTTTAGCCATCGCAGTTGCACCGATTGCGCCGTATTTATCTTCCATGTCCAAACCAGCCGTTACAGGTAAACCAATCCAGCCACCAATACCTGTCCATACAGACACGTATTGTTTGCCTTTTACTTTGTAAGTAATTGGGTTGCCAATAATGCCTGAAGCCAATTTACGTTGCCATAACACTTTACCTGAGCTACGGTCAACTGCGCGGAAGTCACCACCCAATGAACCATAGAATGCTAAGCCACCATCAGTCACCAATGCGCCACCCCAGTTTGGATATGGATCAGGGATTTCCCAGATGGTTTTACCAGTCACAACATCATATTTCTTGAATTTACCAGTGATGCCTGGTTTTTCAGGATACATATAAACGTTAGCAAACACATAAACGGTACCTTGTTGTGTGTGTGTACGCTCTTGTGGTTCATCTTCCATACACCAGTTATTAGTTGGTACGTAGAAAATATTTGGCTCTTTAGGATCAACAGCAGCAGGTTGCTGGTCTTTACCACCCATTGCAGATGGACAAGCTTGTGTATTAACATCACGTGCAAATGGTGAGTGTTCTTTAACTTTTACAGGGCGACCTGTTTTAAGGTCAACCTTTTCAGCCCAGTTTACAGTCACAAACTTAGTAGCGCGTAACAATGTACCATCTTTACGATCTAACACATAAGCAAAACCATTACGGTCAAAGTTTACTAAAGCGCTCACTGATTTACCGTCAACTTTTAGGTTATCAACCAAAATGTTTTCATTCACACCATCGTAATCCCATTGGTCAAATGGTGTTTTTTGATACGCCCAAACCAATTTACCAGTGTCGATATCACGCGCCATAATCGTCATAGACCATTTGTTATCGTATTTACCAACATTAGTTTTTGGGTCAACTTCGTTACATTTTTCGTGCGTCAAGTTTGCACCTGTTTCACCGCAACGGTAAGCTGGTGACCAGTGACCTGGGTTACCCGTACCTGCGTACATTAAACGTAATTTAGGGTCATAAGTGAACCAAGCCCATGGTGAACCACCACCGATTTTCCACTCATCGCCTGGGTAAGTTTCACCAACTTTGTTGCCTGCCACGCCGTAGTGTGGATTCGCTTTGTTAGTGTCTTTATCCATACAGATATCTGCATCTGAACCAGTACTATGACATTTCCAAACTTCTTTACCTGTTTTTAGGTCGTAAGCAACGGTACGGCCACGTGCAGCGAACTCGTCACCACCGAAACCTGCCACCACTAAACCTTCAGCTACCATTGCTGGACCTGAATGTGTTTCACCTTTTTCTGGGTAAGCATGTTTAGTCACCCAAACTTCTTTACCTGTTGTTGCATCCAATGCAATTAAGAAACCATCTAATGTGTGGAAAACCACTTTACCATCAGCATAGTTCAAACCACGGTTAATGGTATCGCAACATGCACGTGGCACAGCAGATTCATCACGGTCAGATTTTTTTGTGTAGTTCCAGATTTGTTTTGGATGATCTGGATCAGATAAATCCAAAGCCTGAACAATGTTTGGCCAGCCTGAAACCATATACATCATTGGCTTGCCATTATGTTCAACCACCACTGGCTGACCTTCATGACCGCGCAATGTGCCTGAAGATTGTGACCAGATCATTTGTAAGTTTTTAACGTTTTTTGTGTTAATGTCTTTCAATTGGCTGTGACGATGCATCGCCAAGTTTTGACCAGGTGCCGCCCACATATTGTGGTCTTTACTACGCTTAATAATTTCTTCGTTTGCTGACGCTTGACCTACCATGCCAACTAAAGCAACGGCACTCAAGGCAGTAAACATGGCTTTAAATGTCCAAGTTTGTTTCATACTTCCTCCGTGATTAAAAAATTCAACCCCTAAAAACTGTTGCAATATGTAACTTTTATTACAAATTGTTACCAATACAACATGAGCTGAACTATAGGCTTTTGCAATACTTACTGAATGAGAGGAGTTCCCGCTGATAGCTAGGATAAATTCCTATTAGATTTGGGAATGCAGATTTTTTTAGGTGAGTTAAACCCAAGCTTGTATTAGGCTACTGTTTGAACCTATGGCGCATGAGCAATTTTGCATCTACTTAACAGAGAAGACTTTTAGCGTGTAAATAATATAGCTATCACGGACAAACCAAATTCTGGCTTACCGCCTCACAAACGCTAGTATTTGCTTTTTAGTCATTTTTGCAGTTTATCCTCTAGGGTGATGCATTTGGTGTAATTTTTTCAATCTTTCCCGCGCTACATGCGTATAAATCTGCGTGGTAGAAATATCTGAATGCCCAAGTAACATCTGCACCACACGTAAATCTGCGCCATGATTAAGCAAATGCGTGGCAAATGCGTGGCGCAGCACGTGTGGGCTCATAGGCTTATGAATGCCTGCCAATAAGGCGTAGCGTTTAATCAAATACCAAAAGGCTTGTCTGGTCATCGCCTCGCCTCGGTTGGTCACAAACAGCGCATCACTCAGCCGCTTTTGCAAAATCTCACCTCGCGCTTCTTTCAAATAACGCCCTATCCAATCTGCGGCTTCTTCGCCCATGGGTACCAGCCGTGTTTTGCTGCCCTTACCTGTGACGCGCACCACACTATCATGCACGCTGACTTCTGTGGTTTTAATAGAAACTAATTCAGATACCCGTAACCCGCAGGCATACAGCAGCTCTAGCATGGCTTTATCACGCAGGCCTGCTGGCTCGTTCAAATTAGGCGCATTGAGCAAGGCAATCACTTCATCTTCATTCAGGCTCTTGGGCAGGCTGCGTGGCAGTTTGGGGGATTCTATTTGAATGGTCGGGTCAAGCTGAATTTTATTTTCGCGTAGCAAATAGCGATAAAAACGCCGCAGGCTAGCAATAAGCCGCCCAATACTACGTGGCTTACTTTGTGGAAACTTAACGGCGAGATATTGCTGAATATCGGCCTGCGTGACAGTGAGCAAGTGCTTACTTTGGCTAGGCAACCAAAGCGCAAAGCTGGTTAAATCTAGGCGATAGCTTTCTAGCGTGTTTTTAGCGAGGCCATCTTCTAACCAAAGGTGGTCGATAAACACATCTAGTTCCGCCGCATCATCGGGCGTGAGTGGTTGCTCACTCTTCGCCAAAGCCACTTACTCCTTCATGCCGCAAAAGCCACTGTTTAATGCGCAAGCCATTAGCTTTGCCTTGCATAAAGCCACCAATACCATTTTGTGCCACCACACGATGACAAGGTACCACCAAAGGCAGTTGGTTTGCACCGCAGGCATTGGCGACCGCGCGAGGGCCTGAGCCAATTTGCTTTGCGAGCTCGCTATAAGTACGCGTTTGCCCGAGGGGAATTTGGGCAATAGCCTGCCAAACACGTTGCTGAAACGGCGTACCGTGTTGTGACATAGGCAAATCAAATGTTGCCTTTGGTTCTTTAAGATACGCCAACACCTGCTGACAAGCGTTTTGAATCATTGGGCTTGCTGATTGTTTTGTCACATACACATTGGATGATGGCGAGGTATCTAATAATTCAATCGCTAACTGACCACGATATGCAGCAATGGCTACCGCGCCAAATGGGGTAAGAATCATAGCATCATATTGCGTTGTCATGATGCGATGTTAAACCAAGTCCATGCTTTGCAAAAGTATTTATTGCCGCCATAAAAAAGCCCCAACGACTTTCATCATTGGGGCTTTTAATGCTTTTAAAGGTTTACGCTTTTTCTACTGGTGCTAACACTTCTTTATCGCGTGCTACCAATTTTTCTTTAATACGTGCAGATTTACCTGAACGCTCACGTAGGTAATACAGTTTTGCACGACGTACATCACCGCGACGTTTCAATTCGATTGAAGCAATCAATGGTGAGTAGGTTTGGAATGTACGCTCAACGCCTTCACCTGAAGAGATTTTACGCACGATGAATGATGAGTTTAAGCCACGGTTACGTTTAGCAATGACCACGCCTTCGTAAGCCTGCACACGTTTACGTGTACCTTCAACTACGTTCACACCAACGACTACAGTGTCTCCTGGAGCAAAGTCAGGAATTGTTTTGCCTAAACGAGCAATTTCTTCCTGCTCTAGCATTTTAATAATATCTGCCATTTTCTTATCCCTTGCGGGTTCCTTTTAATTATGAAGAAACTTGTTCCTGCCAACTAATCTTGCTGTAGCAGCCGTGCTTCTTCTTTCGTCAACGGCCTTGCGGCCAATAAATCGGGACGTTGATCCCGAGTTCTTTGCAATGACATCTTTAAACGCCACTGCTTAATCTTTGCGTGGTTGCCTGACATTAACACCTCAGGCACCTTTACCCCTTTATACGCTTCTGGTCTTGTATAGTGTGGGCAATCTAGCAACCCATCCACGAATGAATCTTCAATCGCAGAATCACTATCCCCCAAACTACCAGGCAACTGGCGAATGATGGCATCCATCAACGCCATAGCAGGTAATTCACCGCCGCTTAATACATAATCACCGATGGAGATTTCTTCATCCACCTCAGCGTCAATCAGGCGTTGATCCACCCCTTCATAACGGCTTGCTAACAAAATCAAGCCTTGCTTTTGGCTTAATTGCATCACCTTTTGATGCGTAAGCGGCTTACCCGCTGGTGAAAGATGCACCACCCAACTTTCACATTTTTGTTTTGCTTGTACTGCTTTTGCTGCCTGAATCGCTTTTTCTAGCGGCTCTATCAGCATAACCATGCCAGGACCACCGCCATATGGTCTGTCATCAACCGTTTTATGATGATCTGTTGTGAAATCCCGCGGATTCCAATACTGCACATCATAAATTTTTTGTTGTAACGCCCTGCTGGTAATGCCATGCTTGGTGATGGCATCAAACATTTCAGGAAACAAAGTGACCACATCAAATCTAAAAATCATGATTTTCAGATAAGACTAAAAGTCTTCATCCCAATCTACCAACATTGTTTTTGCTTTTAAATCGACTTCCAATACAACAGATGCAACAAATGGCAACAGCCTCTCGTGCGCCTTTTCATCTGTTTTTATTGTATTTTTTCCTGCTTCTGGCTTTACTACAAGCACATCATTTGCGCCCGTTTCAAACACTTCTGCAATCACGCCAAAATCAACATCTTGCTGATTTTTAACGCGCAGACCAATTAAGTCTGACCAATAATATTCATTTGCATCTGGCTCAGGTAACGCATCTCTTGGCACGCCTATTTGCTTACCTTTACACGCAAAAGCAGCATCGCGGTCATCAATGCCTTCTAGTTTCACCACGATGACATCATTATGAATTTTGGCAGTTTCCACCACCATTTCACGCCAGTCGCTACCCTTGCCTAACCACCAAGTATCGTAGTCAAACAAGCCATCAATGGCCTCAGTATCAGGAGTGACTTTAAGCCAACCATAAACGCCATAGGGCGCTACAACGCGCCCCATTACTACCATATTATTTTCAGCCAATTTGAATTGCTTAGGTGTTGACCTAAGCGTTTAAATTAAGCGTCAGCAGCTGGTGCTTCAGTTGCTTCAGCAGCAGCGGCTTTTGCAGCTTCCGCCTCTGCGGCAGCTTTAGCATCGGCTTCAGCTTTAGCGGCATCAGCAGCAGCTTTTACTTTAGCCGCTTCTTCAGCAGCAATCTTAGCTTTCTTAGCATCCGCTTTAGCCGCATCTTTAGCTTTAGCAGCAATCGCAGCTTCTGGGCCTTTAGCATGGAATTTAACCAAACGTGCTACCGTTTCTGACAATTGCGCACCATTATTTTGCCAGTGCGTTACACGCGCCAAATCAATGCGTAAGCTTTCAGCATTAGCACTGGCAGATGGGTTGTAAAAACCTACGCGCTCAATAAAGCGACCATCGCGACGGTTACGTGAATCAGCTACAACCACGTTGTAGAAAGGAGTTTTTTTCGCGCCACCACGAGCTAAACGAATAATAACCATAATCTTTGTTCTCTTTTAGAAAATTTTAAAGCAGAAAGGCGCGGATTTTACGTTACTTTTGAGTGGTTTGGCAAGTGATTTATTACTTATTACAAAACAAGCACTCTAGTCGTTCTGGTTAAGAGGCTTTATAGCGAGTAGGGTCAGTCAACCCTGCTGATTTAAAGCCCTCTCTTCGCAAGCGACAAGAGTCACATAAACCACAAGCTTCACCATGCGCATCCGCCTGATAGCATGAAACCGTCATGGCGTAATTCACACCTAATTGAGTGCCTAATTGCACGATTTGCGCTTTAGTCATCTCAATCAATGGCGCATGGATGGTAATGGTTTTACCTTCCACCGCACTTTTAGTCGCTAAATTTGCCATTGCTTGAAATGCTTTTACATATTCGCCACGGCAATCTGGATAGCCCGAGTAATCAAGCGCATTCACCCCAATAAAAATATCTTGCGACTCCAAAACCTCTGCCCAAGCCAACGCTAAAGACAACATAATGGTATTTCGTGCTGGCACATAAGTAATGGGAATGCCAGCCGTTTCACTTTCAGGCACGGCAATGGCATCATCGGTGAGTGCTGAGCCACCAAACAGTGACAAATCTAACTGTGCTGTTTTATGTGCAATTGCACCCATCACATTCGCAACATTTTTAGCTGCGTGCAACTCTGCAATATGACGCTGATGATAATCTAAACTTAAGCAATAGCATTCAAACCCAAGGTGACGCGCATAGGCTAACACTGTGGCTGAATCTAAACCGCCTGAAAGTAATACGACTGCGCGCTTTTTCATTTACCAGCCACCTCCCCCCATAAAATTTTATGTAATTGCAATTGCATACGCACAGGTAATTTATCTGCCAATATCCACTCAGCTAAATCTGCTGGTTTAAGCCGGCTATACACTGGCGAAAACAATACCGCACATTCTTTTGCAAGGTGATATTGCGCTAAAATTTCTTTTGCCCATTCATAATCGGCACGGCTACACAACACAAACTTTACCTCATCCGTTTTTTTGAGGTGAGCCAAATTACTCCATACGTTATTTTTAAGCTCGCCTGAATCGGGTGTTTTAATATCCAAAATAACTGAAACGCGGCTATCTACCTGATCAATATCCATCGCACCACCAGTTTCTAACGACACGCTATATCCTGCATCGCACAATTGCTTGAGTAGCACATGGCAATCTCGTTGCGCCAAAGGCTCACCGCCTGTTACCGTAACATAAGGCGTGCCATATTCAGCCACTTTAGCCACAATCGCTTCAATTTCCATATTACTACCGCCGCTAAACGCATACGCGGTATCGCAATAAACACAACGCATTGGGCAGCCCGTGAGGCGCACAAACACTGTGGGAAGGCCCACCCGCGTTGATTCACCTTGTAGCGAATAGAAAATTTCGTGAATTTTGAGTTTCATTGAATACGTTAAACACTAAAAAAATAGCGCCAATTTGGAATGGCGCTATTTTAACTTAAAAGGCTATTTAACCTAACTTACTTAAGTGCTTCTAACATTTTTAAACGCTTTTGTGCTGTAGGCGTAACTTCACTGTTAGGAAATTTAGCAATTAAATCACGTAAGGTTTTTTTAGCCACAGTGACTTGCCCCAATTGAATTTGGCTATTCGCCATATTCAGCATCGCGTCAGCCACTTTAGAGCTATCAGCATAAGTATCAATAAGCTTCTGCTGAGTTGCCATAGAAGATTTATAGTTTTTCAACGCAAATTGCGAATAACCCAAGCCATACAATGCATCAGGTGCAAGCTTGCTATTGGGGTAATCTTTCAAAAACTTATCATACGCATTAAAAGCATCTTTATGCTTAGATTCTTTTGATAAGCCATTCGCCAACTCTAACAACTGATACTCTTGCGAGCTCTTATCTGGCATAGCACTCGCAACAGGAGTTGATTCTGTCGTAACCACTGGTGACGCCACTGTTTCTAGCTTGCGCAACCGCGCATCTGCATCGGTATATAAATCTTTTTGGCGTTGCTGTGTGGTTTCAACATTATGATTGGCTACTTCCAACTCACCTTTGAGTCTTGCGACTTCCTGCTTGAGTGCTTCAATTTGCGTTTGCGTGTCAGCTAAACCATTTTTGGTCAGCGTTTCAAGTGTTGTTAAGCGTTGTTCAATCGCGTGCTGTGTCTTTTGTAACTCCGCGATTGAGGCTTGATTAGTCTGATTCTGGCTATTCATAGTTTTTTCAAGCTCAAGAATTTTCTTGCGCGCTTCGGTATCATCAAACAATGCAGCATGACTCGCCAAGGAGAATAATTGTGCAAAAAGCACCAAGCCAACCAGAATCAGTTTTTTCATCATCACAACCTTTAATTACTCGTTTTCGTAAGCAACATCCACACGGCGATTGCCTTGATAGCAAGCATCATCAGTACAGTTTGACGTCGCTTTTTCTTCACCAAAGCTTACCGTTTCAATCTGCTTATCTTGCACCCCTAACAAATTAAATGATTTTTTAACCGAAACAGAGCGACGTTGCCCCAAAGACAAATTATACTCACGTGTACCACGCTCATCCGTATTGCCTTGCAAAATCAATTTGGCATTACCATTAGCAAGCAGGTATTTAGCATGTGCTTCAATAAGTGGGCGAAACTCAGCTTTCACCACATCACTATCAAAATCAAAGTAAATGTTGCGTTTAGATAAAATATTATTGGGATCTTTTAACGGATTCATACCACTATTTGCATTGGTATCAATTTTCACTTCTTTGATTGCACTAGTGTCAGGCGTAGTGTTTGCATTAGCATCCGTAGATTTTGCAGGCACAGCTGTTGCTGGGCTTTTATCCTCAACCGCCGCAGGTTTATCTACCATCGGTGTGCTTTTACAAGCCGTTAGCACCAGCGCAATGAGTAAGCCTCCTAATAATTTTTGATTGAAAAATTTGTGATTCATGACGCTCTCCTTTAGTAAAAATTTACACCCATACCCACATGTAACACACTAGTTTAACAACGGCCCCCATGCTGGCTCACGTATATCACCACCTGATTCGCTCAAGCGCTGCTTAACACGCCCATCAGATGACACTGCCGCTAGAGTACCTTTACCACCAATTTTAGTAGCATACAGTATCACTCGGCCATTAGGCGCAAAACTTGGAGACTCATCTTGGCTACCTTCACTCAAAAGTTGCACCTGCCCGCTGGCTAGATCTTGTAAGGCTACCCTGAACTTACCTCCATCATTGCGTATCATGGCAAGCGATTTACCATCAGGTGAGAAGCGTGGACTTAAATTTTGACCACCTTCAAAAGTCACCCGCTGCGCTTCACCACCAATGGATGATACTTTGTAAATTTGCGGCCTGCCACCTCGGTCTGAACTAAAATACACCCATTTTGCATCGGGCGACCATGTAGGCTCAGTATCAATGGCACTACTCTTGGTTAGTTGCTTCAATCCTGTGCCATCCGCATTGATGATATAAACCTGTGAGTTAGCAGCATAAGTTAATACAACGGCAAGTTTACTACCATCAGGCGACCAAGCTGGCGCACTGTTATTTCCCTTAAAACTTGCCAAGGTTATGCGTTGCCCTGTCATGAGTGATTGCACAAAAATAATCGGCTTTTTCTTTTCAAACGAAACATAGGCAATTTTGCTACCGTCAGGTGACCACGCGGGCGAAATAATCGGCTCATTTGATGAAATCACGGTTTGTGCATTTGCACCATCAGCATCTGCCACTTGCAAGGCATAACGCCCTTTAGATTTATTGATATAGGCAATACGGCTGGCAAAAATGCCCGCTTCACCCGTCAATTGTTGGTAAATTGCATCGGCAATTTTATGCGCAGTGGCGCGTAACTGGTGCGGTGCAATGTTGTAGTCTGCGCCTGTTAGCTTGCTTTGTTTAAGCACATCCGCCAACTCAAAGCTGACTTTAAGACGATTTCCTGCGATTGCCTCCACATTACCCACCGCCAAAGCCTGCGCTTGCAAAGCTATCCAATCGCCATATTTAACCTGTGCAAGACTACTTGGGCGACTGGCCACTCCACCTGTTTCTAGTGCTTTAAATAAGCCACTACGGCGTAAATCAGCCGCAATAATATTGGCTAAATTATCTTGCCCATTAATGCTAGTCTGCGCAAAAGGCACAATGGCAATTGGAATTTGCTGTGCGCTACCCCCGCTAATTTCAATTTCTAATGCAGCGTGGGCTACAGATGTCACTAGCGCACAGTAACAAACACTTAAAACGACCAATAATTTATTCATAAGAAGATAAGTTAGTTAATTCTTTAAAAAGTTCACTTAATTTTACTGCAATTAGCAATGACGGCTAGTCTTATTAACTATCATTGGGCTTAAAGGTTAATTTTAAATTTCTAAATTGCGCGAACAATGCAGGGTCAGTTGGTAACGGTAATGGCTCTGAAGTGATAATGGCACGTTCTACGGCATCATCACAAGCGGGGTTGCCACTTGATTTAAGCAACTTAGGATGAGCACTTAACTCCCCAGTGGGTAGCAAGCCAATTTCAAACTTAAGCTCTGGATTGCCATCGCCACATAAGGTTTTATTCACATTGCCGCGAATTTTAGCCTTAATTTTATTGGTAAACTCCCCAATCGCGCCTGCATTGGCAGCCGCTTTAGCCGCAAAATTTTGTTGATCGCCAGCCGCTTTATCTTCACTTAATGCCTCTTGCTGAAGCTTTTTAAGCGCATCGCTACTAACGGGCTTATCAGGCTTTTTCATCTCATCTTGCATTAGCTCTTTTTGTAAAGCCGCCAGCGCATCTGACCTTTTAGTGTCGGTTGGCTTCTCTTTCACAGGTTTTTCAGGCAGCTTCTTAATCACAATCTCGGCTTGAGGGATAGGCTCAGGCTTCACCTCCTGCTCAACCACAGGTTCTTTCACCACAGGTTGTGGCTCTTCTACAGGTTCAGGAGTCGGCAGTGGTTTGGGCGTTTCAATAGCGGGCAAGGCATCCCACAGCTCCACATTGGTGACATTTACAGGATGTGTTGTTTTCCAGTTAAACGAAATCAATAACATCGCCAGCAAAGTCACATGCACACCTACCGATAGCACGCCTGCTTTAAACGACACTGAATTTTCACGCGGATATTGCATCTGCTAAGCAAAAACTAAGGGACTGGCTTTAATAACAAGCCCACTTTATCAACTTGATTGCGCTTTAATAAATCCATCACGCCAATCACATCTTCATACTTCACGCTTTTATCTGCAGCAATCACCACAGAACGCAATGGTGCTTTTTCAATCGCTTGGCGCACCGCCACTAAAAGCGCATCGCGAGCTAATGTTTTAGATTCCATCTCAACGCTACCATCTTTTTTAACCGTAAGTACAATAGGGGGCAATTGTGGCTGCTTTAAAATACCCTGCCCAGCACTTGGCAACTCCACCACCCCTGGGTTGGTCATAGGGGCAGTGACCATAAAAATCACGAGCAACACCAAGGTCACATCAATGTAGGGAACTACGTTAATCTGGTTCATCATGCGGCGTTTGCGTGTGCGCACCATGGATTAGCTCTTTCTTTGCAGAATGTTAGTAAACTCTTCCATAAAGCTTTCATAGCGCACAGAAAGCCTATCCACACTACTTGCAAAGCGATTATAAGCAATCACAGCAGGAATTGCCGCAAACAAACCTATGGCAGTTGCCACCAAGGCCTCGGCAATACCAGGAGCCACTTGGCTTAACGTAGCTTGTGCCACATTAGATAACCCCATAAACGCATTCATAATGCCCCACACCGTGCCAAACAAACCAATGTAAGGGCTTACCGACCCTACTGAAGCTAAAAAAGGTAAATGGGCGTCTAACTCATCCAACTCACGGTTAAACGCGGCTCGCATGGCACGGCGCGCACCCTCCATAATGTCAGAAACATCCGCACGTCCTTGTTGCTTATGACGTACATATTCTTTAAAGCCCGCTTCAAATATACTTGCCATACCTTGTGGCTTACGGCGACCTGCGGTGACACTTTCATAGAGTTTATTTAAATCTCCGCCACTCCAAAATGTGTTTTCAAATTCTTCGGCACCTTGCTCTGCTTGCTTAATGGTGGCAACTTTAATAAAAATATACCACCATGAAAAAAGTGAAGTGATCAATAAAATCAGCATGACCAATTGTACGGGCAAACTCGCCCCAGAAATCAAACCAAAAAACGACATATCCGCGCTTGCGTTCATTTCTTCTCCGTTGCTTTCAATGACTATTAACTGAACTCGCTCTTTAAAAGACGCCCCTTCACGATTGAAGCATGGCTTGTTTAATTGAAGCTGGAATACCCACAGGTTTAAAGTTTGCCGCATTCACAAAAGCGGCTTTGACTTGCGCTTCAATCAATAGCTCGCCTTGGCGCGTGATTTTTTGCCCCATTTCAATGCTACCGTGACCAATTTTAAGCACTTCGCACGCCACCTCTAGCACATCATTAAACATTGCAGGACGCTTAAACGCAACTGTCATGCTATGCACCACAATGATTACACCAAAATTGTCCTTCAACTCGGGTTGCTCAAAGCCTAAAGCGCGTAGCCATTCAGTCCGTGCGCGTTCCATAAAGTTCAAATAATTAGAATGATAAACCACGCCACCCGCATCAGTATCTTCATAATACACACGAATTGGCCAGTTAAAATGGGGTGAAGAACTACGCATGTGGATACTTTAATAAAGCCAAACCAATCAATAGCACCATTAGTGTGATTTCAAGCGATACATGGCTAAATTACCAAGCAAGTTTGGCATCACACTCACTTCAGCACCTTCAGTCAGCACCTTACGCTCTAAAATAGAAATTTTGTGGTTTTTACAAAATTGATCAAAGTCATTGATAGTGCAAAGATGCACATTAGGCGTGTCGTACCATTGGTATGGCAAAGCTTTAGAAACAGGCATATTGCCCGTAAGAATTTGTACACGGTTACGCCAATAGCCAAAGTTAGGAAAAGTCACGATGACCTCACGCCCCACCCGCAACATTTCAAGCACAATTTCTTCAGTATGATGCATTGCTTGCAAGGTTTGTGAAAGAATCACCGTATCAAACGACTGATTTTCAAAACCTGACAAACCTTCTTCTAAGTCCATTTGAATCACATTGCTACCATTTTTCATGCACGCCAACCAATTCGCGTCATTTTTTTCTACACCGTAGCCTTTTACTTCCATTCCTGTACGCAAAAATTGTAACAAAGCCCCATCACCGCAACCTAAATCTAGCACTTTGGAGCCAAACTTAACCCAATTTGCAATAATTGCAAAATCTTGACGAAACTGCAAAGTTGAATTTGTAATATTTACATTATTTTGTGTTGTGGCTTGCATCGCTACACCTCAATATTACTTAAATATGCGCGCAAAATGTCGTGATAATGCTGATCAGGCATTAAAAACGCGTCATGCCCATGTGCAGCAGTAACTTCTGCATAGCTTACCGTGCGCTCATTATCGAGCAAGGCTTTTACAATTTCACGCGAGCGTGCAGGTGAAAAACGCCAATCACTGGTAAATGACAGCACTAAAAATTCCGCACTCACTTGTTTGAATGCGGCACTTAAATCGCCCCCAAAGGGCAAGGCAGGGTCATAATAATCTAGTGCACGTGTCATGCGTAAGTAAGTGTTAGCATCAAATTCACCTGCAAACTTATCGCCTTGATAACGCAAGTATGATTCCATTTCAAACTCAACATCAAAGCTATATTTAATTTCGCCAGTGCGTAATTTGCGCCCAAACTTTTCACCCATGGCATCATCGCTCAAGTAAGTAATGTGACCTAGCATACGCGCAATACGCAAGCCACGGCGCGGCACCACACCATGCGCGTAATAATCGCCGCCATGAAATTCAGGGTCGGTAATAATAGCTTGGCGGGCAACTTCATTAAACGCCATATTTTGTGCGGTGAGGTTAGGCGCACTAGCAATCACCAGCGCATGGCGCACACGGTCTTTGTAAGCCAGCGTCCATTGCAAGGCTTGCATTCCACCCAAACTGCCGCCTACCACAGCGGCAAGTTGTTGAATGCCTAAATAATCCATCAACATTGCCTGCGAATTCACCCAATCTTCTACCGTGAGTACGGGAAATTGCGAACCCCAAGGCTGATTGGTGGCAGGGTTGAGACTGGCTGGCCCAGTTGAACCATGACAACCACCCAAGTTATTTAAGCCGATAACAAAAAATTTATTGGTATCTAACGGCTTGTTCGGACCAATTAGATTATCCCACCAACCAGCGTTTTTATCCGTTTCAGTATACTTGCCAGCCACATGATGATTACCCGAAAGCGCATGACAAATCAGCACCGCGTTAGATTTTTCGGCATTGAGCGTACCGTAAGTTTCATACACCAACTCAAATTGTGGCAACACCGCGCCACTTTTTAAGGTGAGCGGTGCATTAAAATGTGCTTTTTGTGCGGCAACAATGCCTATGGAGTGATTATCTTGCATGGCGTTATTATACTATGCGTTTTTCACAAGTGAGAAAACATGATTCAGCCTTCTCGCACCCAACACGCCAAAGCGCAAACTAAGCCCAGTGCGTATTCACAATAAGCGGATTTCTGCCTATTGTCACGCGGTTATTACCGCCTAAATCTTTTAGCGTTTGTACTCCAACCAAACCCGTCTGCGCCATTAAATCTGCTACTAACTCAGCTTGATTATAGCCATGCTCCAGCATCAGCCAGCCCTGCGGCTTGAGGTAAACCAAACTATCATCAATAATTTTACGAATATCATCTAAGCCATCCGCACCAGAAGCCAGCGCGGATATTGGCTCAAATCGTAAATCACCTTGGGTTAAATGTGCGTCATTTTGCTCAATATAGGGCGGATTGCTCACAATTACATCAAATTTTTCGTGGCTTAGCGCAGCAAACCAATCGCTTAATAAAAATTGTACATTGGGGATTTGCAAGTTGGCAGAATTTTGTCTGGCGATTTCTAAAGCCGCAAACGAAGCATCTACCGCAATCACATTTGCTTGTGGGCGATTTTTGGCAATGGCAAGCGCGATTGCACCAGAGCCTGTGCCAAGGTCTAGAACTGAGTATTCGTCATGCAGCGAAATTTCACCCAAGGCCGCCTCCACCAAAGTTTCCGTATCTGGTCGTGGAATCAAAGTATCTACCGTCACCATTAAATCCAAACCATAAAACTCACGACTGCCTATAACATAAGCAATCGGCTCACCACTCAAACGACGTTTTAGCAATGCCTCAAACAGCGCATGGATATTGGGCTGTAGAGCATCATTTTCATGCGAGATTAACCATGCGCGATTAACATTAAGCACATATTGCAAAAGCAATTGCGCCTCAAGCTTAGCTTCTTCTGTGCCTAGTTGTTGGGCGACGATTTGTAAGATGGATTTAATGGATTGAGTTTGAGTCATTTAGTTTTTTGTAGGGTGGTGCAAACATAGTTTTCCCAGCACTTGATGTTGGTGTGCAAATAAAATCATTTTGCACACCCTACTCGCTATTTATGATGCAGATTTTGTAGGGTGGGTAACTTGTTACCCACGCGGGACAACTAAACATTTAACGCGTGGGCAGAATCTGCCCACCCTACTTGGCTATCAAATTACTTTGAAACAAACAATCCAATAATTGTTAATACTATCGATATAATTGCGCAGAGTACCGTGATTTCAAGACCATATTTTTTGATAATCCCCTCTTCATCTGAAAATCTAATTACTGAGGTTGGAAGAATTTTGGTACGTGCAAAGTACAAAACTGAAAGGGTTGCAAAGATAGCTAGCCAAGCAGCTACAAATAGCTTATTTACTTTCATATCTTTTGGTATAAATGCCAAAACTAAATTTGGTACTAAAGATAGAAAAAAAACATACCATCCCAGTGGAGCTGATACTAGCCAGTTGTACCATAGTTTGTGGTTTTGAGTAAAAGATAAAACTACTTCTATTGCACCAGCACACCAAGCTTCATTTTCCCCAGACGCCCTTACATAAGCATGTGGATCTAAAATATAACCAGAATTAATGTATACTCTTTGCAAGCTATTATATTGCGATATAGTTAGCGAGAAATCGGTGACATTTCCTTTAATGCCTGAGTATTGTTTTAGCTCTTCAATGTTATCAAAAGCTAGTTTTTCAGAAGGAAAGCTGATATTTAGAGTGCTGTAATAACGATTATTTTCAACATTTTCAAATAGGTTTAAGAGTCTGCTCCAAAGTAACTCTAATTCCGCAACGCTGACTGAAAAAGCAGGAAGTTTCTTTTCACGCTCAACACTTCTTTTCATTTTAATTATCTGCCTTAAGCTCTAAATTAATTAACAATACCTAGTTATCCTCACCCAAACTCGCCAGCAAATCCGCCTGATGTTCTGTTGCCAAGGCACCAATCAATTCATCCATATCACCCTCAGTAATCGCATCAATTTTATAAAGCGTGAGGTTAATACGGTGGTCGGTGATGCGGCCTTGTGGGTAGTTGTAGGTGCGGATGCGCTCGCTTCTATCACCCGAGCCAATTAAATTGCGGCGCTCACTGGCGATTTTGCTGTTTTGCTCATCCACTTGTTTGGCTTTAATGCGCGCGGCAAGCACCATCATGGCTTGTGCTTTATTGCTGTGTTGACTTCGGCCATCCTGGCATTCCACCACAATCCCTGTAGGGAAGTGCGTAATACGCACTGCTGAATCAGTCTTGTTAATATGTTGCCCACCCGCACCGCTGGCACGGAAAGTATCCAAGCGAATATCCGCAGGGTTAATCACCACATCAGAGACTTCATCCACTTCAGGCAAAATAGCCACGGTACAAGCAGAAGTGTGAATACGACCTTGCGTTTCGGTATCAGGTACACGCTGCACACGATGACCGCCTGATTCAAACTTCATTTTTGAATACGCGCCATAGCCTTCAATTTTAGCAATGATTTCTTTATAGCCACCTACTTCACCTTCATTGGCTGAAAGCACTTCAACTTTCCAGTTTTGCTTTTCCGCGTATCTTGAGTACATGCGGAATAAATTACCCGCAAACAAACCAGACTCATCGCCACCTGTCCCTGCACGAATTTCTAAAATGATATTTTTCTCATCATTCGGGTCTTTTGGTAGCAATAAAATTTGCAATGCGCTTTCAACTGCTTCTAACTTGGCTTTGCCCGCTGTTATTTCTTCTTGGGCAAATTCTTTCATGTCAGGGTCGCTCAACATATTTTGCGCTTCAGCAATATCTGCCTCGGCCTGCACATAAGCGTGATATTGCTCAACAATTGGCGTAATTTCTGCGTGCTCTTGCGTGAGCTTGCGGTAGTTATCCATATTATTAGTTACGCCTTCAGAACTCATCAGGCGGTTAATTTCTTCTAAACGCTCGCTTAAGTTAGCGAGTTTGGTCATCATTGAGGGTTTCATTATTTGCTTCTTTGAAATTTAACTTTTTATTTGATAAAGCTGCTTAATCACATCATCAAGCTTGGTGTGTTCTTCACCGTGGGCTTGGTTAAGTGCGTGGCTGGGGGCGTGTAGAAATTTATTCGTTAAGGCGTTACTTAATATTTCAAGAGCCTTTTCAGGGCTTTCGCCTTTTTGTAGCAGTTTTAATGCTTTTTCTAACTCCGCTTGGCGTGTGCTTTCGGCTTGGTCACGCAATGCTTTAATAGTAGGCACGGCATCACGTTTTTTAAACCATTGCATAAAGTGTTCAACGCGATTTGCTACAATCACTTCAGCATCCACAGCAGCTTCTTGGCGATTATTGATGCCATCGTTTACCACTTGGGCTAAATCGTCCACGGTGTATAAAAACACATCGTCTAGTTCAGCAACTTCTGCTTCAACGTCGCGCGGAACAGCTAAATCCACCATAAAAATCGGGCGGTGGCGACGGGCTTTAATGGCACGTTCTACCATGCCGAGGCCGACTATCGGCAGCTGGCTAGCGGTGCTGGTAATCACAATATCAAATTCGGCAAAACAGTCAGGCAAGTCGTTAAGCAAAATCGCGTGTGCTTGCAAGCCTTGCGCACGCATTTTTTCTGCCAAACTGGTGCCTCGCTCTAAGGTGCGATTCGCCACGGTCATGCTTTTAGGTTTTTGCGTAGCAAAGTGGTCAGCGCATAGTTCTATCATCTCACCCGCACCGATAAATAACACTTTCTGATCTTTTATGTCGCCAAAAATGCGTTGCGCGAGCTTAACGGCTGCCGCGGCCATCGAGATTGAATTTGCGCCAATATCCGTATTGGTGCGTACCTCTTTTGCCACTTCAAACGTGCGCTGAAAAAGTTTGTGTAACAGCGTGCCCAGCGTGCCCGCATCTTGCGCAATTTTAACGGACTGCTTAAATTGCCCTAAAATTTGTGCTTCCCCCAACACCATGCTGTCTAAGCCAGAAGCTACACGGAAGGCGTGTTTAACAGCCTCATCATTGGGCAATGTGTAAATATAAGGCTGTAACTGCGCAATTTCTAATTGGTGATATTGCGATAACCAGTTGAGCGGTTTTTCAGGATCTTCAGCACTGCAATAAAGCTCGGTGCGGTTGCAGGTGGACAAAATCGCGGCTTCAGTTGCATCGTGCGAAGTCAGTTCGCGCAATGCGCTCGCCAAATGCTCACTATTAAAAGCGACATTTTCGCGAATCTTGAGGGGGGCGGTCGTGTGGTTTACGCCGATGACATATAAGTGCATTAGGATGCTTGTATCCATACAATTTTCGTCATTATACTGCGTTGCTCACTAAAAAATAATTCCTTACATATCAAACTATATGCCGCGTCATTATTTTTTGCTCGCGCCTTGTCTAATTTAGAAACTTGCACTGATACAAGCATCCTAACGGCGTAATTTTGATGGATAGTCTTATGTTAAGCAAGAAATAGCGTTAAAATGCGCATTTAAAGCAAACTTTAACTTAAATACGGACTTACCATCATGGATAAAACTTTTAGAATTGCCCCTAGTATTCTTTCTGCAAACTTTGCCAAACTTGGTCAAGAAATTGACGATGTGATTACCTCAGGTACAGATTTAGTACATTTTGATGTGATGGATAATCACTATGTACCAAACTTAACCATTGGCCCTTTGGTGTGTGAGGCGATTCGTGAAGTTTCAAAAAATGCAGGTGCTTTAATTGACGTGCATTTAATGGTTAAACCTGTTGATCGCATTATTCCTGACTTTGCAAAAGCAGGTGCAAACATTATTACTTTTCACCCAGAAGCGTCTGAGCATATTGACCGCAGCTTGGCAATGGTGCGTGATTTAGGCTGTAAATCAGGATTGGTATTTAACCCAGCCACTTCATTAAGCTATTTAGATCACGTGATGGATAAAGTCGATATGATTTTATTGATGTCTGTGAACCCTGGTTTTGGCGGTCAAAAATTTATTCCAGAAACCTTAGAAAAGTTAAAATTAGCACGTGCGCGTATTGATGCGTATTACCAAAAAACTGGTCGCCAAATTTGGTTAGAAGTGGACGGCGGC
Organism: Methylotenera sp.; assembly: GCA_013140755.1. GTDB lineage: Bacteria > Pseudomonadota > Gammaproteobacteria > Burkholderiales > Methylophilaceae > Methylotenera. The sequence goes on from JABFSF010000018.1 coordinate 25,559, forward strand.
GTAAATGCACAAAACATTGCAGAAATTGCACGTGCTGGCGCAGATACTTTTGTAGCAGGTAGCGCGATTTTCACTAAAGGCTTAGATTCAGACAAAAACCGCTATAACACAGTGGTAGGTGAAATGCGTGCTGCACTAGCAACAGTGTAATGTAATTTAGTTTTCACTTTAAAAATGTCGCAATTTCGCGTTAAAGCCATCATGTTTGATCTTGATGGCACGCTGATTGATAGCGCACCTGAAATTGCGGCAGCAGCCAACCAAATGCTTGCAGATTTAAATTTGCCAACTTTGCCAGTTTTGCAAATACAAAGCTACATTGGCGAGGGTGCACAAATGCTGATAAAACGTTGCATCACGGGCGATCTAGATGGTGAGCCTGAAGTCAGCCAACTTGAACGAGCGCAAGCTTTATTTTTTGAATATTATGCAAAAATAGTCAGCAACAGTCAGCCCTTTGATGGCGTACTCGCAGGCTTGCAAACAGTATGGCGGCGCGGTTTTAAGTTGGCTTGTGTGACCAATAAACCTGAAAAATTCACTTTACCTTTGTTAGCACAAAGCGGATTAGCCGATTTTTTTGACTGCGTGGTTTCAGGCGATAGCCTACCTCAAAAAAAACCAAACCCAATGCAATTGCAACATATTTGCAAAAAGTTGAGGGTACCCGAATATGAAGCCATGTTGGTAGGAGATTCCAACACCGATATTGAGGCTGCACACGCGGCGGGGTGCTTTATTATTACCGTGCCTTACGGGTATAATCAAGGTAAGGCGATTGATGAGTCCCGCGTGGATGCCGTCATTAGCGATTTAACTGAACTTTCTAACTTAATAGAGTTAATCACATGATATTTTTAATCCGTAATTTTCTAAGTTGGCGTGTATCGCTTGGCACTTGGCGAAGCTAGCTAACCCAAGCCGCGTTTTTCACGCATACCGCCCAGTTATACGCTAACTAAAACTTAGAAAATTACATTAGGAATCATTATGTTAAAAACCATTACTCAATCAGAATTTGATGCGCTCGCCCAACAAGGCTTTAATCGCATTCCGCTGGTGTTAGAAACCTTTGCAGACCTCGATACGCCGCTTTCACTTTACTTAAAACTCGCCAACACGCCCTTTTCATACTTGCTTGAAAGTGTGCAAGGTGGTGAGCGTTTTGGGCGTTATTCTATTATTGGCTTACCCGCAAAAACCCGCATTGTGGCACGCGGATTTAATGTGCAGGTGTTGCAAAACAATACGGTGATTGAAACCGCAGAAAACGCCAACCCCTTAGACTTTGTTCAACAATACCAAGCCCGATTTAAAACCCCACCGTATCAAGGCTTACCGCGCTTTACAGGTGGTCTAGCAGGCTATTTTGGCTATGAAACTATTCGTTATATTGAAAAGCGGTTAAGCAAAACTGCCAAACCTGATGCTATTCAAACACCTGATGTATTGCTGATGGTGTCAGAAGAAATTGCCGTGGTGGATAACCTGAGCGGCAAACTTTATTTTATCGTGTATGCCAACCCAACTGAAGCAAATGCTTACCAAAAGGCACATCATCGGTTAAATGCACTAGTGGCGATGTTGCGTAAAACCGTGGAGATTCCGCACGCTAAAGCCAGCACAAAAACGCAGGCAAGCTCAGAATTTAGCGAAGAAAATTTCAAAGCCGCAGTTAAAGCCGCGCAAGCCTATATTTTAGAAGGCGACATCATGCAAGTCGTGCTTTCCCAGCGTATGAGCCAACCTTTTGATGCACCACCACTCTCACTTTATCGCGCTTTGCGCAGCTTAAATCCATCACCCTATATGTTTTATTACGATATGGGGGACCATCACGTAGTAGGCGCATCTCCCGAAATTTTAGTGCGCTTAGAGAATGGCACGGTGACTTCTCGCCCCATTGCTGGCACGCGCCCACGCGGCAAAACCCGTGAACAAGATTTGGCATTAGCTGAAGAGTTGCTGGCTGACCCAAAAGAGCGTGCAGAACATGTGCAATTGATGGACCTGGGTCGCAATGATGTGGGGCGTGTAGCCCAAACAGGCACAGTCAAAGTGACTGATAACATGATGATAGAGCGTTACAGCCACGTAATGCACATTGTCAGCAATGTAGAAGGTAAGCTCAAACCGAATATGGATGCGATTGATGTGCTCAAAGCGACTTTTCCTGCGGGTACGGTTTCAGGCGCACCAAAAGTTCGGGCGATGGAAATTATTGATGAGCTAGAACCTAGCAAACGTGGCATCTACGCAGGCGCGGTAGGCTATTTAGGCTTTAATGGTGATATGGATGTCGCCATTGCGATTCGCACAGGGGTCATTAAAAACAATAGGCTCTATGTGCAAGCAGGCGCAGGGATTGTCGCGGACTCAGTGCCGCAATCAGAATGGGAAGAGACGCAAAATAAAGCTAAAGCCGTGTTACGCGCGGCTGAAATGGTGCAAGCGGGTTTAGATAATCAACCCCTAGATTGCGTGGGAGAAAAATAATGTTACTCATGATAGATAATTACGACTCTTTCACCTACAACTTAGTGCAATATTTTGGTGAGCTTGAGCAAGATGTTCAGGTGTACCGTAATGATGAAATTAGCTTAGATAAAATCCATGCGCTCAAGCCTGAAAAAATTGTTATTTCGCCTGGTCCTTGTACCCCCAATGAAGCGGGAATTAGCTTACCCTTGATTCATGAATTTGCAGGAAAAATTCCTTTGTTGGGTGTTTGCTTGGGGCATCAAAGTATTGGTCAAGCTTTTGGTGGCAAAATTATTAAAGCTAAAACTTTGATGCATGGTAAAACTTCACTCATTCACCATAAAAATATTGGCGTATTTAAAGATTTGCCTAACCCTTACACCGCCACACGTTACCATTCGCTAGTGATTGAGCGTGAGACGATACCTGATTGCTTGGAAATCACCGCGTGGACAGACGATGGCGAAATTATGGGTGTCAAACATAAAACGCTGGCAGTTGAAGGTGTGCAATTTCACCCTGAGTCTATTCTCACTGAGCATGGACATGATTTGCTGAATAACTTCCTCAAGGCTTATTAACATGGAATTTAAGCAAGCACTAGAGCAAGTGTTACAAGGAAAAGATTTAGCCTACGCTGACATGCTTTTGCTAATGCAACAAGTGATGGCAGGTGAGCTTACGTCCGTGCAAATTGCAGGCTTGGTGATTGCATTACGCCAAAAAGGTGAAAGTGTGGATGAAATTACCGCCGCAGCCACAGTGATGCGTCAGCTTTCAACCAAGGTAGAAATTGCCGATAAAACGCATTTAATAGACACTTGCGGCACGGGTGGCGATGGTATTCAAACATTTAATGTTTCTACCGTTTCAGCTTTTGTGGCCGCCGCCGCGGGGGCTAAAGTAGCTAAGCATGGCGGACGTTCAGTTTCAAGTACTTGCGGAAGTGCCGATGTGCTTGAAGCCTTAGGCGTTAATGTCAACCAAACGCCTGAACAAGTAGCGCAAAATGTCGCTGAAATCGGCATCGGCTTTATGTTTGCCCCCAATCATCACAGTGCTATGAAACACGCGGCACCTGTGCGCCGTGAATTAGGCGTGCGTACTATTTTTAATTTACTCGGTCCATTAACGAATCCAGCCTCTGCAAAACGGCAAGTGATGGGCGTGTTTGATAAAAGTTTAACGATAAAACTAGCCCAAGTGCTTAAAAATTTAGGTTCAGACCACGTACTGGTGGTGCATGGCGCGGATGGCATGGATGAAATTTCTTTTACAGGTGATACGTTTGTCGCAGAGTTAAAAAACGGGCAAGTCAATGAATATACGCTCAACCCCACACAGTTTGGGTTAAATACACATGCGTTAAAAAGCATACAAATTGAAAACGCCGCGCAATCAAAAGCCATGATTTTAGATGTACTATCAAGCAACACACAAAACCTTGCCGCACGTGAGATTGTATTACTTAACGCAGGGGCTGCTATTTATGTAGCAGGCGTAGAGAATAGCTTGCAAGCTGGCATTTTAAAAGCAGCACAAGTGATTGATACTGGCGCAGCTTTAGCCAAACTTGAAGCACTGAAAGCTGCAAGCACATGAAAAATAGCGTATTTTTAGTAACCTTATTTATTGCCTTAGTCGCCTGCAAGCAGACTTTAACAACAAGCTCTAGCCTAGAAAACACACAAAACCAAGCACTGGTTGCGGTGTCTCATGCAGATAATGCCGCGCTCATTCAAGCGTTTGAAAGCAAAAAAAGTAACATTTTTATTGAGGGCAACGGCATTGTCAAAAAATTACTTCCTGATGATAACAAAGGGGCGCGTCATCAGAAGTTTTTAGTGAGCATTTCTGGTGCGCAAAGCTTACTGTTTGCACATAACATTGATTTGGCACCAGCCGTACCTTTAGCCGTGGGCGATGCAATACAATTTAGGGGAGAATACGTGTACAACCCTAAAGGCGGTGTGATGCACTGGACACATCATGACCCACAAGCAAAAATTGTAGGTGGCTGGATTAAACACCACGAAAAAATTTACCAATAAGCAGAAAACAATATGTCTGACATCTTAAATAAAATTTTAGCCACCAAACAAACTGAAGTGGCTTTTAGCCAAACGCAAGTAAGCCTAGCTCAACTACAAAAACAAGCGGAAGCACAGCTAGAGCCACGTGATTTTGTGGGCGCAATTCATGCCAAAGTCATGGCAAACAAACCAGCAGTCATTGCCGAAATTAAAAAAGCCAGCCCGTCAAAAGGCGTTATTCGTGAAAACTTTAACCCAGCCGAAATAGCCAAGAGTTATGAAAAAGGCGGCGCGGCGTGTTTGTCAGTACTCACTGATGTTGAGTATTTTCAAGGTTCGCCAGAATATTTAAAGCAAGCCCGCGCAGCATGTAAGCTGCCTGTGCTACGCAAAGATTTTATGATAGACCCCTACCAAGTGTTTGAAGCTCGCGCGATGGGTGCAGATTGTATTTTGCTCATTGTTGCCGCACTTGAAACCAACCAAATGCGGGCATTAGAGCACTTAGCCAATGAACTTGGCATGGCAGTATTAGTAGAAGTGCACGATGCCGATGAGCTAGAAATGGCTTTGCAGTTAGATACACCCTTAATCGGCATCAATAACCGTAACTTACGCACTTTTGATGTAACGCTACAAACCACGCTAGATTTACTTAAAGTGTTGCCTGAAGACCGCTTTGTGGTCACCGAGTCAGGAATTTTTACTCCAGAAGACGTAAAGCTAATGCAAGACAATGACGTTCATGCGTTTTTAGTGGGTGAAGCCTTTATGCGCCAGCCAGACCCAGGTGTTGAATTGGCCAGAGTATTTGGCACTTAATGCTTAAGTTATTTTAATTGAGGTATTTTTCATGAGCTATCCTTACTCTCGCCCACGCAGAATGCGCAAAGATGATTTTTCACGCCGCTTAATGCGCGAACATGTGCTCACAAGCAACGATTTAATCTACCCTGTGTTTGTGCTAGATGGCGAAAACCGCGTGGAAGAAGTCACCTCAATGCCAGGCGTAAAACGTCAAAGCATTGATGTGCTACTCAAAACTGCGGGCGAATGTATGCAATTGGGTATTCCTGCTATTGCCTTGTTTCCTGTTGTAGATACTCAATTTAAAAGCTTAGATGCTGCCGAGGCCTACAACCCCAATGGCTTGGCGCAACGCGCAGTGATGGCATTAAAAGCCGCTTACCCTCAACTTGGCGTGATTACTGACGTTGCGCTAGACCCATTTACCACGCACGGCCAAGATGGCTTAATTGATGAAACTGGCTACGTGTTGAATGATGAAACCATTGAAGTGCTTATCAAACAAGCCATTTCGCACGCCAATGCAGGCGCGGATATTGTGGCACCCAGTGACATGATGGACGGTCGCATCGGACAAATCCGCGAAGCCTTAGAAAGCGCGGGGCATATTCATACTAAAATTTTAGCGTATTCTGCTAAGTACGCATCCGCCTTTTATGGTCCTTTTAGAGATGCTGTTGGTTCAGCTGGTAATTTAGGCAAAGGCAATAAATATACCTATCAAATGGATCCTGCCAATAGTGACGAAGCAATGCAAGAAGTCGCTCTGGATATTTCTGAAGGGGCTGACATGGTAATGGTAAAACCTGGAATGCCTTATTTGGATATTGTACGCCGCGTAAAAGATGAATTTGGCATACCCACTTTTGCCTACCAAGTAAGTGGTGAATACGCCATGCTCAAAGCCGCCGCACAAAATGGCTGGCTTGATGAAAAAGCTTGCGTGATGGAGAGTTTGTTAGCGTTTAAACGCGCAGGTGCCGATGGAATATTGACGTATTTTGCGCTAGATGTTGCATTGTGGTTACAACCTAATCTTTAAGCATATGAGTAAGTTGACAATCATGTCATGGTGAACGGTCACTCATTACAAAAAAGCCAAGCATGATAGTGTACGTAACTTACCAAGGTAAGTTACGTACACTTGTGATTACTGCTCTTCAATAATTAACTCTCTCCAAACCGCTCTACCACGCTCAAATGTTGATAGTGATGGTGGTGTAATTGGAGGTGGTCCATTTGGATTTAAACATGTAACACACAAGGCTAAGTCTGGTAATGCAATGATTGAACCATCATAACTACTACCACTCGCACCAAAAATAATCGGCAGTCCTGTGACAGGAGATGTCGTTGGCCATGAAACCTGTGTGCCAGCACTTGTCAACACGGCACCACCTGTTTTGTAATTAAACACATTTACCCAGCCACTGCCGCCCTGATCACATGAACTTGTTGGCGGTACGATGGTTGGCACAATCAATACACCCTGTTCTAAACGCGCTTTAACATTTTGACGTTCTCCAGACACATTTAAATCGACATACCAGCCTAGTTGCGTTGTCCAGTCAGGTTCGTTTCCTGATGCACTACGAGAATCACTTGTTCCCACCAGAGTTTGTTTCTCCATTTGCGATCTAAGTGATCCAATTGTTGTTGCAACATTATCGTCTTTAATTGCATACAAGGTTTGTTGTTTATACTCTGCTGGCAATAAATCTAAAAACTCCAAGTACTTACCTGTCCCTATAAACACCACCCGCTTGCCATTGATGACTCCTAGCACAGGCGCAACCATCACGGGCTGAACCTCTCCAGAACCATCGGTTAATTCAGTAAATTTCATCACGCTTTCACTATCTATGTCAAAGCGCCATAAATTACCTAATAAATCACCTCCATAGACATATTGCGCCTGATTATTGGTATCAGGATGCTCAACAAAAGCGGATACTTGAGCTAATCCACTTGGTGTACTCGTCCCACCAGTAGAAGTGCCTATGTCAGATAACACATCGCCTGATTCAGCATCTAACACAAATAAGCGCCCTTCACCCGTACCTGGTGAAGTATTGTTATAACCTGAGGTTACTAACACCACCCATTTACCATCACCGCGTTTTGTAATCACAGGTTTGCCATAGCTATAACCTAAATTACTTTCACTATCTGAATCAATTTCCCAAAGCAATGAAGGTGAAAGTGGGTCAGTAATATCCAAGGCAAAATATCCACGTCCGCCTTGACCCAAACCACTCACCAAGATTGTTTTCCAAACGCCGCCAATATACACATCAGCAACACTCATTTTTGCGTTGACATAATTGGTATGAATATTACGGTAATTTTCATCGGCCAATTTCCACATATTGGGTAATACTGCAGAAGGCACATAAGCCCATAGCTCTTTTCCATTAGCTTTATCAAAGGCATGTAACATCCCATCATTTGCACCTACATACACCGCCTCTGTTCTGCTACTAGTGCTTGCTTTAAAGCTTGCATAATCATCATCGGTGTAGGCAAAAGATGATTTACCCACAAACACTGGGTCCGACTCTACAATATCACCTAAAGTAGCGTCACGCTGACGATAAAGCCGATTATCAGTCGTGCCGCCTAAATCATTACTATTGCGTTTATCAAACCCTGTTCGACCACGTAAATAATTGACCAAGCTGGTAGTACCCACTTTAGTCAATTGGTAAGCGGTCAGCCCAGCATACTGACTCAGGCGCGTTGATAAATAAGTGCTACTAAAATAGGTTCTTTGCGTTGCATTCAAATTATCATATTCAAAGCTTTCCATTGATGGCGAAGAACTTGAACCCACATTAGTGTAAATATTACGCGTATCAGCATTAGCACTTACCTTATTTGCCAAAGTACCAGTACATGGCGGCGTTGTGCTGGCTTCATTTTCCACGCACCAAACCGCGTTAGCACTCTTATTGCCTTCAGCATCAATTGTTCGTGCTATCAGATTACCAGTCCATTTGCCTGTCACATAACGTGCGCTGTAAGTATAGTTATCGCCAGGTATAGGCGTAGAGTTACTCAATGCAGTCGCCGAGCCTGTGGCAGGTAAATCACCCAAGGCTAACAAGGTGCTAGAGATTCCCCCAATCAACTGGTTTGGGTTTCTAGCACTAAAGTAAGTACCCGTGCCATTCACAGCCGCATGCCATAAGTCATCTACAGTTGCACGCTCAGCTGCTGTGAATGTAGTGTTACCATCATCAGCCGTTGGTGCTGGCCAGGTCACCGTGCCCGCTTTAATGCTCGCATAATCACCAGCCAGCTCAGTTTTATAGTCTGGGTTATAGGTCAGCGAGCCATCTACCCCTAAGCCTAAGGTAAAGGTTGTCATGTGTTGTGTTGCTTTGGTATCTTCACCACTGGCTTGCACATCATCTAAACACACATCTGCACCTAATCCACCAATGCAATTGCTATGTGCAACGTTACGAATATCCGTATCGTAGTAATACTTGGCAACATCCGCCAAGGTATCAACCGCAACAGGCCCTTCACGCTTGGGTAATGGAGTGGGCGCGGCATCCTGATTGCCTACCAAGCTAGCCCCATCAATTTTTTTGCCTGCTGGGCCGTTCCAATAACCATCGGTGGTTAGCAAAGTAAAGTTTTGTTGGCAAGAGTACTGCACTGGGTCATCTGTAACAGCAGTAAATCCTGTAATCGGTTTTTTACCTGCGTAAATTCTGCCTACAGTGCTTAATACATCACGTAAAGATGTGCCCCCTGACGCCGTGCGGCTATATAAAGTTTCAAACCATTTTTGCTTATGTAGGTTAGTACCCGTAACAAAGTCTTTAATTGGGAGGTAATTTCCTGCCGTGTTGTAGCCTTCTACGGTAATCAAGCCCACACGGTAGTTTTCGTTTAAGGTCTCAAAAGTGCGTGCTGCTGCTGTTTTCATCAACATCATCCGTGTACGATAATACGTAAACCAGTTTGCAATGTTAGTCATTTCTTCATCGTAGGTGCAAGTGGCACCTGCACAATCCTTGCGATTCGCCCCTTTAGGATAGCTCGTCACATCTTCTCGCACCTCGACCTTCTCAAACAAGCCGTAGCGCGCAAAACGCCAATCACTCAGCCCAGGAGTTGTGGTATTAGTATAACTTCCCGTATAAGTGCCTTGACAATTGATACTATTACTACCTGTTGTACTAGTTGCATGGGTATCCCGTCTGCAGTAACGCACATATGAAGGAAATATATATTGGCCAGAAGGTTCGCTAGCAATAATGCATGTTCTCAATTTAGCTTCTCTACAATATTCAATGGGCTTAATCCTGTAATAAAAAGGTACTGCATAGCGGTAGTACTCACCAAATATGCGATATTTATCCCCATCAAAATCAAAAATCGGGTTTTTAGCACCTTTACCTTGACCATTTTGATGCTCCACCATTGCCGCCGCCCAATTGGCTGTAGAAGGCGTATCAGCTCCCCCTTTTTTCACCTCAGGGTATTTGTAAGGCCAATTAGGAGATTTATTCACATCATTGGTGCCTGGCCTATTCCGTGCGCAACGATTCGACTCCATCCACGCTCTATCGGTGCTAAAAGCAGCGGGGCGATCAGGGGTATCACAATACACCATTTCAGTCCAGCGGTTAAACCCCATGCCTGCACGGGCACTTGCTAACCCCACATTGCTAGTGCTGTTCGTTGCCCCGCCCCAATAAGCCCCATTTTGATTACCCGCCGCATCCAGCTGCAAGCCATCTAGGCGGACATTGCGCCAATTGCTAGTGGTTGCTCGATCCATATTGGGCAACAAGTTATGTGATGCGCTATGGGCATTTAAATTACTCAGATGCACATCTAATGGCGCAGGTAAGCCTTGCCCTACTTTTTTAGGCCATGGTGGTGGGCGATAGCTCACTTCAGGGTCATAAAACAAGGTTTGTACTTTTGATGCATATTGAGGGGGCTCGCCGTAACATTTACCATCATCACCATTGGGTAAAATGCGTGCGTCTAAAATTTCACTTGCAGTTAATGTAGCAGGGGTGTCGCTTGCAATTGTAACCTCTAAACTGTTTTCTCCTGTTGTTCCAGTCGTACAACTTTGCCAAACAGTACCAATCGCATTGTCTATTGGGTCATACCACTGACATGAAGAACTGTCTGTGGTTGTCACCGTACCATCTGGGTTCACTTTTTTGCCACCACCTAACCAATAATTGGTAGTGGTACTCCCGCTATTAGCAGGCGTAGTACTCGTAACAGCACAACCGATCACGTCGGGGTCATCTCGCCAATAACATGCGCCATTAGGGGTTGAGGTTACCCCAAGTTGATCTACCACATAACCCTGACCAGTCCAAACAGTGTTGGTTGTACTGCCACTATTACCTGGATCAGGGGTTGTAACCGCACAACCCATGGTGGGTGGGTCACCATTTACATAAGATGATTGACCTGCTTTGAATGGCCATTCAATTTGTGCTGCACTCTCATTATATTTATAGGGGTTATTCACAATCACTGATGAGTTATAAACGTTGGTGCCTGAAACGCAACCCGTACTGGCAGTGTTTTTAACTTGAATTTTATATTTGCCAGACAGTGTTGGCTTGCCTGGTACCGTTAAATACACCATCTGGTTCACGCTATAATCGCCACTGTTGGGTGAGTAGATAGTAAGCACTGTGTTGGGGTTGCTAGGTTTGATTAAAGTCGGCCCAATGGTTAATTTGCTAATGCCATGACCACCCCTGTCTTTAGTCGTTGCTTTGCATTGTGCGTAATCGGTTAAGGTATCGTTCGGTAAATCACTTGCCATACTGCCTGAAGTATCAAACACAAACATCAAGTTAGGTTTAATGGTGCCACTAGGCGCACTTAGTGGACGCTCTGCCAAGCTAACACTGTCAGCATGTGCTATACCACTCAACACAAGCACCGTACTTAATAGCACCTTTTGCGAAACTTTGTGTGAAAACCCAGCCAAAGTTAGCGTGTTACCTTTAAGGTAAGCTGGTTTAAACCATCCATCACATAAATTAAATAGGTTTTTCATGATACTTGTCCCTGCATAATATAAAGTTTTTATTTACTCGCTTCTTTAAACCGCTTTAGAACGATTGATTAAAGAAGTACCCATATAATTTCAGTTCAAAATTAAAGATAAAATGCGCGATTTTTACCTTAAAATTTCTCATTACATTCAAACAATGTAAGCTCTCTTTTGAAAATCTTTAATACAAAAACGCTTGCACATAGCTTGTTGTATTTTTTCTATCCGTAACCCTCGCGGTAACACGGTAAACCACGTTGTACTCCAATCCCCCAGCGCATGGTGTATCGTATGTACATGTACTGTGTTCACTTGGGTCTGTTGCCACCGGCCCAAACATACAGGGTTCTAACCCTCCTGGGCGACTAGAAGGGTTACCTTTAGGGCCAACACTGGGACACATACGCTCTGCAATATAGCGTACCGTATTACCCTGTGCATCAACGGGTCTATCCACGCCATTAGCATCCAGCTTGGCTTTAGGGTTATCTGGCAGAGTTCTTGAGGCAAAATAACCCACACCAACATCATTTACCTCTTTCTCAGTTTCTGATTTATCCCCCATCAAATCAAGCGCAAACTCAACTCCTCTATCCGAAACTGCCATTGTGGCTTGCTTAAATGATAAATTACCCGCAACAAGTGTATTGGTATCAACCGAACGAATAAGCGCAACTGCGGCAAGAGACATTACAACCAATGCAATCAGCGCAAAAAATAATACTACGCCCTGTTGAGTTGATGCCTCCTTAATGTAAGGGTTGCACATTCTTAGCAATGCTGGTTGGTATGCACACTTTGTGTGCTTAGATTGAATACTCATCATAAGCGCCCTCTCGCCCAAATAATATTTCGTAGTGGGATAATCGTTTCATAAACACTGTAACGATAGTGGTTCCAATCTGCCGTATTACTTAAATCAATTTGCGGGGCTGGTGAAACCACTGTTGGAACTGCTGAAGTGGCATCCCACGCACAAATACCAGTTGGGTTAGCATCTATAATAGAGCTACACGCAGTTGTGACCACATCTTTTTCTCTTAATCCATTGCGTGCCACCACAGCAATACGAACAGCCTTAATACAATTACGGTTTGCAACCCCCGCATCACAATTAGCACTTGTATTCCCAATTGCGCCAGAAGCCCAAGCTCCTACAGGATCAACCCACTGAATCACCTGATTGTTATCTGGTGTAATTGAAATCCCATACTGCGCCTGAATACTTACAATACCATCGGCTATAGGTGAAGGGGCAGCCTCGTTGGCTGCTTGGCGCGTCAACTGAGAGGTTGCTACATCAACCTGATACGTAAACTCATTCCACCGACCTAGGCAACTTAGCTTAGTAATACCAGGCCCACAGACCCCTCGACTCACCCCAAGATCCGAAGCTTTTAATGTGATTTTTTTAGTGTCAGCCAAATCGGTGTCATCAACAGTGGTAGCAAAACAATTTGTACCCGTAATCATCATCACTACATCACCATTAGCACAGCCCATATTTGAATTAACATCATATTCTGGTTGCACAGCACCATTAGCCGTCACGCAAGTTGGCGCACCCCCACTATTTGAAGTTCCATAACGAATTACGACTATGTCACTTGCACCAGAAGCAACACCTCCATCAATAATATCAAGCGCATCTAGCCTTATGTTTGGTGTACCCGCACTGTTGTCGTGATCAACTGTGGGGGGAGCTGCGCATAATAAAGGAGAATTTTGTTCATCAAACAATGGCAAACCATAACCTGCCAGTTGCACTTCTCTTTGCAGACTATACAATGCAACACTTCCTGTAGTCTGCGCATCCGCAGTGCCAGTGGTTGTTCTCTTTTGCCCCTCAAATGCAGAGTAAACCTGCATAATTACCATAGTAGCCAGCAACCCTATTACCAAACCGACCATTAGCTCAACAAGACTAAATCCAGATTGCCTAATCAATTTAACTTTGAATTGATTACTTTTATCGAGATCAAGCAACGAGTTAGCGGAAAATTGTTCCATGATTTGACTGTTTTCCATCCATTGACTATGTTGTATTAGCATGACAAATTACATCCCGTGACTTGCCCATCAACGATATATTGGTGAGGGTTTTCACCTGGCACTTGCCACGTCACTGTAACAGTGACTAACCCAGCAACCACATCAACAACATCCGTGGTTCGTCTCCCGTTGGGCAAAGCACTCACTGGCGTATCAACCTCAGCAAAACCAGCTAAATTTTGCGGATTCGCCCACATCAAGGCCAGCTGTTGCTGTGCAATAAAACTTGCATCCGCGCGGCTTTTAGCATCTGTTGCACCTTTTAGCATGTACCCCTGCAAACCCGCAATTGCAAGAATACCCATTGAAAAAATCAAAATGGCAATCAAGGCCTCAAGTAAAGCTACCCCTTGCTGAAGTTTTGAGAACCTAAAGTCAAACTTATCTTGATTAAACATTTTCACCTCTTATGGACATCTACGTGGATCGGCAACATCCAACTCAGGAGAAGGGTCACACACACGAGTACTCCCACTAACACCAACGAGTATCCTTAAATCCCGACTATCTGTAGCTTCCAACAAATTACTATCAATATCAACTTGAGTAAAAGCAGGAGAAGGTGGTGCAGGATTGACTTGAATTACGCCCAAGCTATTGAATATAACCTCTGCTGCATCAGCTGGTGTAGCCAATACAGTGATATTGGCACTTCCTTCTTTCGCCTTACGATGCTCAATCACTGTTGGACAATCTTCACGACCATCACCATCTCCATCCGCCACAGGAGTCACACAACCAACCTCCCATTCAGAATCCCCACCAACTAAGGTAAACCTCACGGGGGCGTTATACTTAAGTGCTTCTACTCGCGCTTTTTGTATGCCTGCTTGTATTGAATCCGCCGCATTACGAATGCGCGTGTTTTCCATCCATATACGGTAATTTGGTATTCCCATCGCAAGCAACATCCCAAACACCACCACCACAACCATCATTTCAACCAAACTGAAACCACGACTCACTTTAACCACCAAACAAGATGGCAAGTAACCCCGAAGTTTTTTGTTACCTCGCATTATCAATTAGCACACTCCCGACTTGCTACTTAACCAACAGTCTGCACCAGTTACGCCGTCAAACTCTGATGTTTTTAGGTTGTCTTGATTAATGGTAAAAATCAGTCCATCCACATTTTGTGCCGCCCGCCCAGTTGCAGTAATGGTGTAGGTGTTAGCATCTGAAACACAAGCAAAGGTAAAATACCTATCATCTGGCGCAACGCATGGCGCACCTGCATACGTGCGATTATCTTGATAAAACTGCTCCATCTTCACACGCATATCTGCCAAACCAGCCGTAGCCTCTGCCGCCTTACCGCGCTTAACGTAATCTTGATAAGCGGGCAAGGCGATTCCCGCCAAAATCCCAATAATTGCCACCACAATCATCAGCTCAAGCAAAGTAAAACCTTTTTGCTTAGCAAAGCAACACGTGCTGACTTGTGAATCATTTAAGTTTTGCTTGAATCGATTTAAAAAACGCATAGCTCAATACCCCTTTTTACTAATGTGCATGTTGCACCTATCGTTTAACAATGTCTATATTCACCTGATAATCGGTTAAATATCAAGAATAAATGGTTCACTGAAGAGAAGCTCTTAGCACCATAATCAATGGTAAAATAAAGCCTTGCAATTAGCTACACTTATATTACAACTGATGGGTTATTACCATTTAACGAGTCCATGCATTCAATGAAAACTTCATTCAAACGCTTTTTTTTGTTTATTTTCGCCATGATGATGCTCGCTTCTTGCGGCACTAAAGGTAATTTATATTTACCTGAAAAACAGTATCCACAACCAGCTTCTTCAGAAAAATAACGCGTCATGCAATTTTTAAATACCTTTACTCAATACCAAGATTACCTATCATTTAAGTGACTCACGTGAATACTTTTACTTTAAAAAATAACTTAATTCATGCAGAAAACGTGCCGCTCACGCACATTGCAGAAACCTTTGGCACCCCTTGCTATGTTTACTCTCAAAAAGCACTCACCCAAGCACTTGAGTGCTTTAGTGCGGGCTACCAAGGGATGCAGCATTTGGTATGCTTTGCGGTAAAATCTAACCCCAACCTTGCCATTCTTAATTTATTTGCACGTCTTGGTGCAGGCTTTGATATTGTATCTGGCGGCGAGTTAGCAAGGGTGTTGGCTGCTGGCGGTGATGCTTCTAAAGTGGTTTTCTCTGGCGTAGGCAAAACAGCCGATGAAATGCGCGCCGCACTTGAGGCAGGTATTTTTTGTTTTAACGTAGAATCTGCCAGCGAGCTCGTACGCCTTAATGATGTTGCTGGCTTTATGGGTAAAGTTGCGCCTGTTTCACTGCGCGTGAATCCAAATGTGGATGCAAAAACCCACCCTTATATTTCTACAGGGCTGAAAAGCAGTAAGTTTGGTGTGGCGTATGAAGATGCGCTGGATATCTATCTGCAAGCCGCACAAATGCCTAACATTGCTGTGCATGGCGTAGATTGCCATATTGGCTCACAAATTACTGAGCTTTCTCCATTTTTAGATGCGTTTGACCGCATCCTCGCCTTGGTTGATGCCCTTGCCAGCAATGGCATTCATATCCAGCATATTGACCTTGGTGGCGGCATTGGCATTTGTTATCACAATGAAACGCCGCCTGACTTTGCAAGTTATGCCGCCGCAATGCGTGAAAAATTAGGTAATCGTAAAGTCAAACTGGTATTTGAACCAGGTCGGGCTCTGGTTGGCAATGCAGGCGTACTGCTCACACAAGTAGAGTATATTAAGCCTACAGAAACTAAAAACTTTGCTATTGTGAATGCCGCAATGAATGACCTTATGCGACCTGCTTTGTATGATGCGTATCATGAAATTAAAGCCGTAAAACCTAGAGATGCCACTGAAACTAACCCAGAAATTTGCTATGAAATCGTAGGCCCCGTCTGCGAAAGCGGCGATTTTTTAGGTCATGATAGAAAGCTCGTACTGCAAGAAGGCGATTTACTCGCCATTATGTCTGCGGGTGCTTATGGCATGAGCATGTCTAGCAACTACAATACACGCCCACGCGCGGCTGAAATTATGGTAAATCAAGATCAATGCCATGTCATACGCCAACGCGAGCGCATTGAAGATTTATTTGCTTTAGAAGCCATATTACCCAATATAACTTAGATGCATCTCCCACAAGGAGTGAAGGTCAATCCGCGCAACTAAAACGCAGTAGTGAGCATATTTTTCAAAGTAAATTCTAATGTTTCACCATTTTCAAACACTTTTATCATTTTTACGGGTAGGTATTGATAATCAATGGCTAGCCACAAATCTTGCCAGTGTCCATCAGAGTTTGTTTTAATCAAATGCAATGTGCGTAAATTACCAAACGCTGTAGTAATTTCTTCTTCCGCTTTAACGCTAAATTCAAGCATCACTTGTGTGCCTTCACTCGCCACGTTAATTTGCGCACGCTCCACTGGTGGCAAAAACATAAACTGATACAATGCACTTAACTCATCTAATGTGCCTGCTACAAGCGGCTCAACTTTATCTAGGTTCGCAGATTTAAATTGCACAAAAGCATCTTTCCAAACAAAGCGTATATGCTGCACACCATTAGAGTCGCCTTGTTTTTGGATGATGTATGAGCTTGGCACCAAGCCTGCTTGAGTCACCACACCTTCACTCATTTGCCTGATGTCATTCAAATTAGCAAGATTTTTGTCTTCTGAATTCGCAATAGCTATATGCGTTGTGAGCATATAAGTACCATTTTTATCAATTCTAAACACCGCTCTCACTACATTGTTTTCGTTAGCATCTACTGGCTGATTAGGCAATTTAGAAGCACTGTTTAGTTTGACATCAAAAGTTGTTTCAACATACTGATACGGGGTAGTTTCTGGGCGTTTAGGTGCAACCTGCCCAACAGCGGTTGCTTGAGAAACGACCTGTTGCTCAAGTGGCAGACTTTCTAGTGACGCAGGAGATTCGACTTTCTCTGGTGGCTCAGACATCGCTACAGTTTCGCTCACAATAGGCTCTGGTAGCGGCACGATAGACTTAGGCTGCTCTACCGCTTGAATTACAGGGCTGCTCGCTGGCAATGCCACTAAACGTACATCTAAACGCTGAATGCCTTTATCTAAATTGGGAATATGCCATTGAAATTTAGCAATCAATAAGAAATGCAATAGCAATGAGGCAACTAAGGCCAATAACAATGCTTTATTATTCAAACCAAATTTTTTTAAGATATTTAGCAATTTGTGTGTGAGCATACCAATTTTAGCAATTACTCCACATGCTGGCGCGTAGTGCCTGAGTTAAGGAGCTGGAGCTAGTCCCGCTTGAACGATGGGTTAGGCTTTGGAGAGCAAAGGGAATGCACTAGGGTTGCGAATAGACTCTACCGATAAATCAATATCAAGTAATGGCCAATAAAGATGGTTGGATGAAGGCTTTTCAACAGTCGTGACTGCTTCAATAGAGGCTTGTTTAAACCATGGAAACTCAGAGAAAGGAACAAATAACTCCTCTGCGTCGAGTAATAACCAGAAGCCTTTGTTTGAGGCTAATGAAACCTCAATTTCCGAAGTGGATATGCCAAGCATTTAGTATCTCCTTGTGATGCCGCTCAACTAATGACAAAGCCTCATTAAGTTGCTTTTGCGAAAGTCCTTGGTTCATAGCAAGCTCAATTTTTGGCTCAATCCAATACTTTGCCTCACCATCAGTGTGAGATACATGTATATGAATACGAGGCTCCTCACGAGAAAAGAAAAAGAAGCGAAAAGAGCCATCACGAAAAACGGTAGGTGCCATAGTCAAATCATAACATTTTTAGATATTTTTTTGTTAAGAAGCCTAACGTTACGTAACAAACCAGCGGTAATTACGCCGTTAATTAGCCCAAAAAAAACAGCAGCTAACATCAACACTGGCACCAAATATACCACTCCAGCATGAGGAATCAGCCAAAATCTTACCACCAAAAGCTGCCCTGCAATATGCCCAACTGCAGCTAATATACTTAAACTGATCACACTAAAATGCGCACGCGGCAAATAGCTGGCAAACC
>JABFSF010000076.1 GCA_013140755.1 Methylotenera sp.
CTGATAAAGTGGTGCGCTTGGTGCCGCCTTTGGTAATGAATGAGGCAGAAGCCAAAGAGTTAGTGAGTAAGTTATCAACACTGATTAAAACATTTTTAGCTTAGGCTGTAAGCCCCTCACCCAATGTGGTAGGGGTTGGGGAGAGGGGAAATTAGCTTAGAAATTACGATGATGTGAAGAATAAGCAATCAAACAACATGGCAATTAAACACTTTTTACAATTTAACGATTTAACGCTAGATGAGCTAGAACACGTATTTGCGCGTACTAAAGTGATCAAGCAACAATTCAAAGCTTATCAACAATATTGGCCTTTGCAAGATCGTACCTTGGTGATGATTTTTGAAAAAGCGAGCACGCGCACACGCTTGTCTTTCGAAGCTGGCATCCAGCAATTAGGCGGCTCGGCAATTTATTTGAATACACGTGATTCACAATTAGGGCGCGGAGAGCCTGTTGAAGATGCTGCACAAGTGATTTCACGCATGAGTGATATTGTGATGATACGTACTTTTGAGCAAAGTATTATTGAACGTTTTGCCGCTAACTCACGCGTACCAGTAATTAACGGCTTAACGAACGAATATCACCCATGCCAAATTTTGGCCGACATTTTTACCTATATTGAACATAGAGGTTCAATTAAAGGCAAAACTGTGGCTTGGATAGGTGACAGCAATAATATGTGCCACACGTGGCTACAAGCAGCAGAGTTGTTAGACTTTAATGTGCATGTTTCCACCCCACCAGGCTATGAAGTAGAGCCTGAGCGGGCTAATTTATATGGGTGTGACCATTTTGAAGTGTTTGCCGACCCCATGGATGCTGCAAAAGGTGCAGATTTAGTGACCACTGACGTGTGGACGAGCATGGGTTTTGAAGCGGAAAATGAAGAACGTCTAAAAGATTTTGCTGATTGGCAAGTAGATGGCGACATGATGAAAGTAGCGGCAAAAGATGCACTCTTTATGCACTGCCTGCCTGCGCATCGCGGTGAAGAGGTTTCGGCAGAGGTGATAGATGGCGCACAATCAGTGGTGTGGGATGAAGCGGAAAATAGGCTGCATACACAGAAAGCCCTTATGGAATATTTATTATTAGGAAAAGTTTAAGCAATGAGTCACACAAAAGAAAACATTAAAAAAGTCGTTTTGGCCTATTCAGGCGGTCTTGATACTTCGGTTATTTTGAAGTGGTTACAAGATGAGTACAAATGTGAAATTGTTACCTTTACCGCCGATTTGGGGCAGGGTGAAGAGTTAGAGCCTGCACGCGCTAAAGCACTGGCAGCAGGAGTGAAAGCTGCAGACATTTATATTGATGATGTGCGTGAAGAGTTTGTGCGTGATTTTGTGTTTCCTATGTTCCGCGCGAATACCGTATATGAAGGCGAATATTTGCTAGGCACTTCTATTGCCCGTCCTTTGATTGCAAAACGTTTAATTGAAATTGCTCGCGAAACTAATTCTGATGCCATTTCACACGGTGCAACGGGTAAAGGCAATGACCAAGTACGTTTTGAGCTAGGTGCTTACGCATTAAACCCAAACATTCATATTATTGCGCCATGGCGCGAGTGGGATTTGCTCAGCCGAGAAAAATTGATGGCGTATGCTGAAACGCATGGTATTCCAGTGGATATGAAACATAAACAAGGCGGTAGCCCATACAGTATGGATGCTAACTTGCTACATATTTCTTATGAAGGTCGTCATTTGGAAGACCCAGCCGTAGAAGCTGAAGAAAGCATGTGGCGCTGGAGTGTGAGCCCAGAGAAAGCCCCTGATGCGGCAGAGTATTTAGATATTGAATATGTGAACGGCGATCCAGTTTCGCTTAATGGCGAAAAAATGAAGCCGCATGAATTGTTAGCGCATTTGAACAAAATTGGCGGTAAGCATGGTATTGGTCGTTTAGATTTAGTAGAAAATAGATTTGTAGGTATGAAATCACGCGGTTGCTATGAAACACCAGGTGGCACCATTATGCTCAAAGCACACCGCGCGATTGAAAGCATTACTTTAGATCGTGAAGTGGCGCACTTAAAAGATGACTTAATGCCACGCTACGCGAGCATGATTTACAACGGTTACTGGTGGAGCCCTGAGCGTATTGCCTTGCAAACCTTGATTGACCACACACAAAAATCCGTGAATGGCTGGGTGCGTGTTAAATTGTATAAAGGTAATGTGATTGTGACAGGGCGTGATAGTAAAACCGACTCTTTATTTGATTCATCCATTGCCACTTTTGAAGATGATAAAGGTGCTTATGACCAAAAAGACGCGGGTGGTTTTATTAAACTCAATGCCTTGAGAATGCGCATTGCGGCAAACTTGCGTAATAGAAAATCATAAGAGCTAATTAGCGGTATAAATAAAAAAATGCACCTGAGTTAAGGTGCATTTTTTTATGGGGAAGTGTTAAGCTTTACTTTAACAACACTAAAATTTCGCCATGACCACTACATGCTAAATCACCCGCAAAACGCTGCACACGTTGTGTTTTTAAAGTGCTAAATTTTGACGCTAAGCTAGAAAAAGATTGATAAAGTAGAGCTAAAAAAGGCAGGGTGTGTGCGCCGCAATCTTGTAAGGTTTCATGTAATAGAGGGTGTGTGTTCAGCAACACCGTGCCTCGTTTCATTGCAAAGCCCACGTATTGCCCTACTTTTCCATATACACCAATTGTGCCCGCAATCATGCGACTGGCACAATAGTCGCCTGTGTTGCCATCAATTAAAATTAAGCCACGGCGCATCAGGTCGCCAGCGCGATCCCCCGTGTTTCCTTGGCAAATAATACTGCCATTTTGCATGTTGGCACCTAAAAAATCACCCGCGTTACCTTCAATCGTAATAGTGCCATGCGTCATTTTATAGCCGATGTAATCAAGCTGTGAGGTGCTGTTTTTAAAGTGGATATTTTCGGTATCTTCACCAGAAACTTCAAATAAATCAGCCACTTTTCGGGCATTTTTGCTTTGCTCTAGCGGTAGGTTTCTAATTTGCGCGAGTGTTAAACCTGCTAATACA
>JABFSF010000011.1 GCA_013140755.1 Methylotenera sp.
CAAACTTTTGCCGCTTGAGCGTTGGATTACTTTTGATTGGATTGATTTCTTTACCCATAAACACCTCCTAAAGTTTGGACGATACTGTCCTCTTTTAAAAACTGTCCGTCAAACTTGGGTTAGCTCATGTTGACCCCATACTTCATACTAAACTCAGGATAAAGTCCTACGTTTTTGAGCGAACTCTGCCTTAAATGCCTCAAACGTTCCCGATTCAATGGCACTGCGCACCCCCGCCATGAGTTGCTGGTAGTAATGCAGGTTATGAATCGTGTTAAGGCGCGAACCTAAAATCTCGCCGATTCTGTGCAGGTGATGCAAGTAAGCGCGTGTAAAGTTTTGGCAAGTGTAGCAACTGCAATCTGCATCGAGTGGTTGCGTATCATTTTTATAGGTGGCATTCTTAATTTTAACGTCACCATATTGCGTAAATAACCAACCGTTGCGCGCATTGCGTGTAGGCATCACGCAATCAAACATATCTATGCCTTGGCTGACCGCTGCGACTAAATCTTCTGGCGTGCCAACGCCCATGAGGTAGCGCGGTTTGTCTTGCGGCATTTTAGGTGCGGTGTACGCTAAAATGCGCAGCATGTCTTCTTTAGGCTCACCCACAGATAAACCGCCAATCGCGTAGCCATCAAAGCCGATTTTTTCTAAACCGCTGCGTGAAATATCGCGTAAATCTTCAAACATGCCGCCTTGAATAATGCCAAACAAAGCATTTGGATTACCTTCATGCGCTTGTTTGCTACGTTTAGCCCATCTAAGCGAGAGTTGCATCGAGTCATTGGCTTGTTTGTGTGTTGCAGGGTAAGGGGTGCATTCATCAAAAATCATTACAATGTCAGAATTTAATACTTTCTGAATATGCATGGATTCTTCTGGGGTTAAAAAACAAACATCTCCATTGATTGGATTTTTAAACTTAACGCCCTCTTCTGAAATTTTTCGCATTGCGCCTAAGCTAAACACTTGAAAGCCGCCAGAGTCAGTCAGAATAGGTTTATTCCAACCCATAAATTTATGCAGCCCGCCATGGGCGGCAATAACCTCTAAACCAGGCCGCAACCATAAATGAAAAGTATTGCCCAACACAATGTGTGCGTTAATTTCATTAAGCTCAAGGGGTGACATTGCTTTGACTGTGCCATAGGTGCCTACTGGCATAAACGCAGGCGTTTCTACTTGACCGTGAGCGAGGGTTAATGTGCCGCGACGCGCCAAACCATCTTGTTTGTGTAAGGTAAATTGCATTTTTAAAAGCATGTAATGAACAGCCGAGATATTAACATGCTAAACACCGATTATTTTTATCTTCAATGAAGCAAAAAGCTTTTATTGCCTAGTTTTGATGCTAACTTGGGCAATTATTACATTTATTCAAATGCTTGCTTTCAATAATGGCCGAAATATGAAAAAATCACACTTAATTAAAAATAGAATTTAGGCAGTAACAAGCTATGTTAGATCGAGATGGGTTTCGCCCGAATGTTGGCATTATTTTATGTAATGCACGCAATCAGGTTTTTTGGGGTAAGCGTGTTCGCGAGCACGCATGGCAATTTCCGCAAGGTGGGATTGATCAAGGTGAAAGCCCTGAGCAAGCCATGTACCGTGAGCTTATGGAAGAAGTTGGCCTTAAACCAGAACATGTCAAAATTTTAGCACGTACCAAAGATTGGTTAAGATACGAAGTACCAAGTAGCTGGATAAGGCGTGAATGGCGCGGTAGCTACCGAGGGCAAAAGCAAATTTGGTACTTATTGCGTATGTTGGGTAGAGATTGTGATGTCTCTTTACGCGCAACAAGCCACCCAGAATTCGATGCTTGGCGCTGGAGCGAATACTGGGTGCCGTTAGAAGATGTGATTGAATTTAAACGAGGCGTATATGAAGCTGCACTTAATGAGCTTGCGCCACATTTGCACCATAAACGATAAGTATTTCTTAGCCAAGCTCAACTTTTCAGGAAACACTGATTACAGCCAAGGGTTAAGCAAGTTTACGCCGCTGGCTTCTACATCTTTTGTGTTGCGTGCACTAGCACCATGTTTTGCACAATCGCTGTGGCGGCAATCATGCTATCTATCAATAGTAGCGGCTTGCCTTGCATTTCGGCGGCGGCTTGCAACTTGCCCCATTGCAGTGCCTCGGTTACGGTTACGCCGATAATTTTTCCTGCAAATCGCTCGCGCACGTCTTTTTCTAACCAAATTTGCAAATCATCTTTATTTGGGCGAGTTTGGTAATTTACTCACACCTTTTTGAATTTCACCCAAAGTGAGGCTGCTGATATAAAGCGTGGCATGGTCTTGCTGCTGCACCCAGTTCACCACTGAAACATTGCCTTGCTTTTTTGCCAATTCAGAAATCACACAGGTATCTAATAAGTAATTCATAACAATTACAAACCGCTCAAATCAATGTCGCGTGGCAACTTTTGGCTACGGGCTAAATCAAGTTCCACGCCATACATGGGCGAATCTTGAAAAAACTGAAATAAGTTTTTTGTGGTTGCTTCATGCGGTGATATTCTTCAACCGACATCACCACCACAGCCTCGCGCCCATGCTTAATGGCCTCTTCCACCACCTCACTAAAACGGTTTTTTGCTTCTTGTAATTGCCATGTCGCTGCCATGATGCACCTCGACTCTGTCTATTCTAGCTAGAATAGACTTTTTCTAGTGGGAATGTAAGAGGTGATATGAAGCAACAAAGCGGGGGTTCAATAGCGTAATGTATAAAAATCACATACGGCTCAATGCCTTACAGTTATTGCGTCCTTGCGCGGGCTTTATTGTTTGATACTTAAGGAAACACAGAATACCCAATGTCATTCCGAACGCAGTGAGGAATTTTTATAAATCAAATAGTTAGATTTCTCGCTTTGCTCGACATGACACTTATTCCGTATATCTTTAATGTAAAAAGTAGCCCGTATGCAATACGGGCTACACTTGCTACAGATAAAAGAAAAGCTCAACCCCGTTACCAACAGGGTCTTTGAAATTAATTTGCTTCACATTAAGCACGGGTAAATCACGAATGGCGTAATCAATATGGTGTGCTCTGAGATGTGCCTCCATCGCAGGCATATCAGTGCAAGTAAACGAGATATGGTCAATTGTCGTCAATACATTCGTCAGTGGCTCGCCATCGCCACGATACTCCGCCAAGTGCATCACATGCGTATCACCAATATAAAGCCAAAACCCACGGCTGGTAAAGCCCTCGCGCGGCCCGACTTTTAAGCCCACTATGTCGCAATAGAAGTCTTTAAGCTTCAGCATCGTCTCGTAAGGTGTGCGCAGATTGATATGGTTAAGTTGGGTGACTGGCATTTAATAATCTTTATGTTAAGAATAATACCTAACTTGTGTAATTTAGGAATTGATACGACCAATAGCCTCTACAACAACTTCCAGCAATTATGTAGGACTATTAGGTAATAACCAAGCTAACAACCCAACTGCTGTAGCCACCAAAAATCCAACAACCTTCCAAATTGCCTTGCGCCCCTCTTTAAACTCCCTACGTATTATTTTATTTAACTCGGGTCTAGCTTGTTCAAAATGCTTGTTATTTTGCTTAATTTCATTAAGAAATGGCGCAATATCATCGTATAGCTTATTTCGATCTGGTGAGTATTTCTTATCGTCATCACCAGCATGCTTAACATCTAATTGACGTATTGCTGTAATTTTATCTTTTGCTGCTTCTGCCTGCTGACATCTTATGACGTAGTCTGCAATAACATCAGTAATTACTATATTTTTATAATCCTCTTTAAAAACCTTAAACTTATCTAACTCTCTAAGCAACATTGCTTCATGACAATCATAAATTGCGCGTTTTGTATGGTTTACTGCCTTTTTAATTTCATCGTCGCATTTACTTGATTCACAAAGTGCTATCAATAAATGATGTGTAGCATTTCTTGTTTCATTGAGTGCTGCAGCGTCCAAACCCTTCGCTACCTGCTCAGTTTCTTTCTGTAAAGGTTCAAGTTGTTGAAATAATTTTAATAGGTTTTTGTAATCACTCATAAGATAAAAAAAATCGCCAACAGGCGATTAATTCCTTTAGTATTAGTTTGTTAGGTATTTTTAGTCAGTAAAACTGTAGTCTTTAAGTGATTCGTATAGCTGATCTTTAGTTTCTCTAGAGTTAATACGCCCATCACCCAAGCTCACACTACCCTGTGATTGGCTAGCAAGAACCATTGCCACAAACTCATCTGATGGTACATAATGATTCTCTGGAACACGCAATTCTTTGAAAGAAAAAAAATCACGCACTTGGCTGAGTATTTTCATATTTAATCGCTTTGTAAATCATCCGATGATTTACAAAGACATTCTCCGTGAAATTTATAAAAACAAAAAATCAACTCAGGTCAATGAGTTGATTGAAATAATCTTAGTTGATTGATTTTCATATGTTAGGTTTAGAAAACACACACAGGTAACAACAAAGCAACCTTGCTAAACATAGTGTACGATACTACTAATCATGCCTGAGCTCTGTCAATAGCCCCTTGCTTGTTTTTTGCATATATATTGACTTAATGCGCATAAAATATGTATTTTCGTCAAATTTAATGCAGAATCAGGTGATTGGGTTTTGAGAGCGAACGCGTATATGCAATTCACGAAGTTGTTTTTCATCCACTTCATTTGGCGCATGGGTCATTAAGCACTGTGCGCGTTGGGTTTTAGGGAATGCAATCACATCACGAATTGATTCTGCGCCAGTCATCAAAGTTACCAAGCGGTCTAAGCCAAACGCTAAGCCGCCGTGTGGAGGTGCGCCGTATTGCAGGGCATCAAGCAAGAAGCCAAATTTTTCTTGGGCTTCTTCTTTGCTGATTTTGAGGGCATCAAACACTTTTGATTGCACGTCTTGTTTGTGAATACGCACTGAGCCGCCGCCGACTTCCCAGCCATTGAGCACCATGTCGTAGGCTTTTGAAAGCGCAGCACCTGGGTTGGTGGTAAGTAAATCTTCATGCCCATCTTTTGGTGCGGTGAAGGGGTGATGTAGCGCCACCCAGCGGTCAGCTTCTTCATCATGTTCAAACATGGGGAAATCCACCACCCATAATGGTGCCCAAGCGCGGCCATCCACGTGGCCTTTTTCATGCCCTACTTTGGTACGCAAGGCGCCAAGGGCTTCATTCACTACTTTGGCTTTATCTGCGCCAAAGAACACGATGTCGCCATTTTGTGCGCCTGTGCGCTCGATCATGGCTTGCAGTGCATTGGTATGAATGTTCTTTACGATTGGGCTTTGCAGGCCTTCTTCATTCAATTTAGTAGTGTCGTTGATTTTGATGTAAGCCAGCCCTTTGGCGCCGTAAATTTTGACAAATTCGGTGTAGGCATCAATTTCTGAGCGGCTAATCGCAGCGCCATTGGGCACACGTAATGCGGCCACGCGGCCACCTTGCATATTGGCTGCACCCGCAAACACTTTAAAATCCACATCCTTCATCACATCGGTAAGCTCGGTGATTGCTAGTGTCACGCGCATATCAGGCTTATCAGAGCCGTATTTGTTCATGGCTTCACTAAATGGCATGCGCGGGAATTTGGCAGGCAAATCCACGTTTTGCACTTTTTTGAGCATCTGGCGAATCATTTCTTCTACGATGTCCATGATGTCATTTTCTTCCATAAAGGAAGTTTCAATATCCACTTGGGTAAATTCTGGCTGACGATCAGCGCGCAAGTCTTCATCGCGGAAGCATTTGGTGATTTGGAAGTAACGGTCAAAGCCTGACACCATCAATAATTGCTTAAACAATTGGGGGGATTGTGGCAAGGCAAAAAATTGCCCTGCATGCACACGGCTTGGCACGAGGTAATCGCGCGCGCCTTCTGGCGTACTACGCGTAAGCATGGGCGTTTCAACTTCAATAAAGCCGTTAGCATCTAAATAATCACGCAGGTTTTTAGCCACTTTGTAGCGCAACATCAGATTTTTTTGCATGGTAGGGCGACGCAAATCAATGTAGCGGTGCTCCAAACGCACGGTCTCAGTGAGGTTTTCATCATCCAACATAAAAGGCGGCGTGAGTGATGGGTTGAGTACTTCAATCTCGGTTGCGAGCATTTCTACTTCACCCGTTGGCAGGTTAGGGTTCACCGTGCCTTCTGGGCGCGCGCGCACTTTACAGGTAATCTTTAGTACAAACTCATTACGTACCGTTTCAGCAATTGCAAAAGCCTCTTTGGTATCTGGGTCAATCACAATTTGCGCCAAGCCTTCTCTATCGCGCAAATCGATAAAAATTACGCCGCCGTGGTCACGACGACGGTGCGCCCAGCCACATAATGTAACAGTTTGACCAATATGTTCGCGGTTTAAATGGCCGCAGTAATGTGTACGCATCATAATTGTATTTGCTATTTAATTTGTTGAAGTTGAAAGAGGTTGAGCCTTAGTGGCAGGTGCCACTACGCCCATAGAAATAATATATTTAAGCGCTTCATCCACGCTCATGTCTAACTCGATGACATCTGCTTTAGGCATCATCAGAAAAAAACCTGAAGTGGGGTTAGGCGTGGTTGGCACGTAAATGCTGACATACTCGCCTTTTAAATGGTTGCCCACATCACCACCTGGAGTGCCTGTGACAAATGCAATGGTCCAACTGCCTGCACGCGGGTACTGCACTAATACTGCTTTGCGAAACGCATTACCAGAATCTGAAAACAAGGTATCTGAAACTTGTTTGACGCTAGAGTAAACTGACTTGACCACTGGCACACGATTAAGTAGTTTTTCCCACAAATGAATAAGCTGTCTACCAAAAAAATTGGTAGCGACAACACCCGTAGTCAGCACAATGGCAATGGTTAAAATTGCGCCTAAACCAGGAATATCGCGCCCAAATAAAGCATGTGGATGCCATGCATCTGGCAAGAGTAAAAGGCTTTGGTCCATGACGCCGATGAGAGACTTCAGCACCCAAATGGTAATCACCAAGGGGACGAGAACGAGTAAGCCTGTAATAAAATATTTCTTCATGCGCGATTGACTAATGTTTAATAACAAGCGCAACCTGTGCCGCAGGCTACTGGTGCTAGGCTTGTTTCGGTAACTGGCATTTCAGGCTTTTTGGCATTGCCCCCTTTAAAATCAGTGGCGTACCAGCCACTACCAGTGAGCTGAAAGCTTGGTGCAGAAACCTGCTTGGCAAAGGTTTCTGCACCACATGCAGGGCAAGCTTCTAAGCTCGCAGCAGCACTCGATTTACGCATGACTTCTGCTTTGTGACCACAACTTGTACATTGATAATCGTAAATTGGCATAAGGTTAAATGAGCTTAAAATGATAAAAATCAGCATTATACCCTAAGGATGCATGACAGAATAAACGCTCTAAACTTATTAGGTCTAGAGGGCTTGTTTACATTTTATGTTTGGTGTTTCCTAGAACGGAATATCATCCTCAAAATCATCAAAACCTGAGCCTGTAGCGGCTGATTTTGCTGCGTTTGATTTTGGTGCACTTTGCGTTGGGGCAGTTTGGTTGTAATCATTACCGCCGCTACTTTGATCCATGCCGCCATCATAGCTACCCCCACCACTACGACCGCCTAGCATTTGCATACGATCAGCCACAATTTCAGTCGTGTATTGATCTACGCCTTCTTTGTTTTGCCATTTACGTGTTTGCATACGTCCCTCAATATAGACTGAAGAGCCTTTTTTCAGATATTCGCCCGCAACCTCTGCTAGCTTACCAAATATGGCAATTCGCACCCATTCTGTCCGCTCTTGCTTCTCGCCTGATTTTCCCTTAAAACTCTCAGTACAGGCAATTGAAAAATTTGCTATTGCATCACCACTCGGCATGTAGCGCATTTCTGGATCTCGCCCTAAATTTCCGATGAAAATACATTTATTGACCGATGCCATATTTATCCCTTCTACATTTGATGTATTAATGTTTGCACTTGCATTTGTAATTGCGCTTCATCATGCGTATGCATTCTATCTATTTTTAAGATGACGGTGTGCTCTTGGGGTAACACTGCTGCTTCTATTACGCCGTTAATTCTCTTTAAATCAATGATGAGTGTATTGATGTTTGCACTCGTCATTTTATCTGCTGCATCACTCATGGTATACATTTTAGTTTTTATCGCAGGTGGCTTCTGCATTGAAATGGCAAGCAGTAACCATAACAGCATCATTGTGCCACAAAATATAAATACACTGGCAAAGCCATATGCATGTGCCAAATAGCCCCCTAACACGCCACCCACAAAAATGCCTAAAGATTGTGAGGTGTTATACACGCCCATCGCTGTGCCCTTAGCAGCAGCAGGGGCGATTTTACTAATAATAGATGGCAATGACGCTTCTAATACATTAAAAGCCACAAAATAAAGGGTAAGCGATGTCACAATACCCCAAAAATGATGAATTGTAGCTGCAAACATGAGTTGCGCCACTAGCATGATGGTAACGGCAACAATAAATATTTGTTTAATTTTTGCTTGTTTTTCAGCATAAATAATCGCAGGCACCATCAGTGCAAAAGAGGCAAGCACGACAGGCAAGTAAATAAACCAGTGCTGATTTTCGTGCAAGCCGCTTGTCTCAATAATAGCAAAGGGTACCACCACAAACATCGCCATTTGTGCAGCGTGTAGTGCAAAAATGCCATAGTTTAAACGTAAGAGTTGTTTGTTTCTCAACACCTCTTTTAACTTGGAAGGGGCGGCACTTGCGTCAGAATGGTAAAAACTATGGCTTGGGTTGGGTACAACAAACTTAACCACTGCAATTGCCGCTAAAGTAAGCAAAGCAGTCATAAAGAATATGCCTGGTACGCCTATCCATTGAT
The DNA here is from genome assembly GCA_013140755.1 of Methylotenera sp. Lineage (GTDB taxonomy): Bacteria > Pseudomonadota > Gammaproteobacteria > Burkholderiales > Methylophilaceae > Methylotenera. Next base: position 8,865 of record JABFSF010000011.1, read on the forward strand.
TTAATAATGGACCACCTACTAATGACAGCGCAAAAGCCACGCCTATAGTTGCCCCTATGGTTGCCATCGCTTTGGTGCGATGTTCATCGCGCGTTAAATCTGCCAATAAAGCCGTAACCACGGCAGACACTGCACCCGCACCTTGAATGGCGCGTCCAATAATGATGCCTTCAATATTCATGGCAAGAGCGGCAACCATGCTCCCCACTGCAAAAACACTCAAACCGAGATAAATCATGGGTTTGCGACCATATTTATCTGAAGCCATGCCAAATGGCAATTGAAATAATGCTTGCGTTAAGCCATAAGCACCCAGTGCTAAGCCTATCATCAGGCTACTGGGCTTATCAGGCAGGCTGGAAGCGTAAATTGCAAAAATAGGCAAAATCAAAAACATGCCTAACATGCGCAAGCCATAAATAGAAGCCAAACTAAGCGTGGCGCGCTTTTCATCGGCTGTCATGTTTTCATCTATAGAAATATTGCTTGATGGTAAAGAAGTACCTGAAGTTGCGGACATGAAAAATATTTGAGCTTAATGCATAAAAGTAGGTATATTAGCAGGTTGCCTCAATTTTTAGTAAAGCATGATGGATTTAGCACGATGGATTTAATTCGCATTCGCGGTGCACGTACGCACAACTTAAAAAATATCTCGTTGGATATTCCACGTAATCAGCTAGTGGTGATTACAGGCTTATCAGGCTCTGGCAAATCGTCCTTGGCTTTCGATACGCTGTATGCCGAAGGTCAACGCCGCTATGTAGAATCGCTCTCGGCGTATGCGCGGCAGTTTTTAGCACGCATGGATAAGCCCGATGTGGATTTAATTGAAGGCTTATCCCCCGCGATTTCCATTGAGCAAAAATCCACCTCGCACAACCCTCGCTCTACTGTGGGCACGGTGACAGAAATTCACGATTATCTACGCCTTCTGTACGCACGCGCAGGTGACCCTGAATGCCCTGACCATGGTATTAAGCTTGAAGCGCAAACCGTGAGCCAAATGGTTGATAGCGTATTGGCGCTACCTGAAGACACCAAGCTCATGATTTTGGCACCTGTGGTTTCAAACCGCAAAGGTGAGCAGCTCGATTTATTTGAAGAACTCAAAGCGCAAGGCTTTGTGCGCTTGCGTGTAGATGGCAAAATTTATGAAGTAGACGCCTTGCCGCAACTTGCCAAAACCACCAAACACAATGTTGATGTGGTGGTTGACCGCATTAAAGTCAAAGCTGATATGAAGCAACGCATTGCAGAATCATTTGAAACGGCATTACGTTTAGCCGATGGCAAAGCCATTGCCTTAGAAATGGATTCTGAGAAGGAGCATTTGTTTTCGGCTAAGTTTTCATGTCCCGTGTGTGACTACTCACTTGCTGAATTAGAGCCGCGCTTGTTCAGCTTTAACAACCCGATGGGCGCCTGCCCCACCTGTGATGGCTTAGGCAATATTAACTTTTTTGATCCAAAGCGCGTGGTGGCGTTTCCGCATTTATCTTTGGCTTCAGGCGCGATTAAAGGTTGGGATAAACGGAATCAGTTTTACTTCCAAATGTTGGCGAGCATTGCAACACAATACAATTTTGATTTAGAAACCACGTTTGAAAAGCTGCCTGAATACATTCAAAA
>JABFSF010000146.1 GCA_013140755.1 Methylotenera sp.
TTTGGCGTGCTTAAACTCATTATGCCCAAACCATTATTTTCAACATGTTGTGCGCTAACATCCGCATTGATTTCAATACCAAATGTCACAATTTTTCTACTTGCATTTAAACCACACCAATATTCAGCATAAGCATCATCCGCGTTAATGACCGCCACACCATCATGATCTAAGCCAGCAAAAATCTCCCCCTTAGCTTTGGCAATATTGTCACGTGAACCTAATTCACCAATATGTGCCGTGCCTGCATTACCAATCACAGCTACGGTGGGTTGTGCGATGCGCGTTAAATAATCAATTTCACCTAGATGATTCATACCCATTTCTAGCACCGCATATTGGTGATACTTGCGCATTTTTAGTAAGGTAAGTGGCAAGCCAATGTGGTTATTTAAATTGCCTACCGTGGCGTGTACTGCATCTGGATGACCAGTTTTCGAATTCAAAATGGCATGAATCATTTCTTTAATGGTCGTTTTGCCATTGCTTCCTGTCACCGCCACTACTGGTACACTAAATCGGCTACGCCATGCTTTGGCTAACTCGCCAAGTGCTAATAGCGTGTCTTTTACCAATATCGCAGGGCGCACCTCACAAGTTTCATCACTGACTACCACCGCTACCGCACCTTGTTTTAAAGCTTGTTCAGCATATTGATGACCATCAAAATGGTCGCCTTTGAGCGCAAAAAACAATTCACTCCGTGAAACCTTACGGCTATCTGTACCTACACTTAAAAATTGAGCATCCGCTCCTAACAAACGGCCATTCATTGCGCTTGCAGCTTGTGAGAGCAACATCATACGTGTGCCTCCAACACTAGCTTTAAAGCCAAAGACACTTGCTCAGCATCACTAAAATAATGTTTTACCCCTGCGATTTCTTGGTAGTTCTCATGCCCTTTGCCTGCCACCAAAACAGTATCGCCCTTAACAGCCAATTGCACCGCGTGTGCAATAGCTTTTGCACGGTCTTCTTCCACAATCACATCAGATAATGGTGAAGTTTTCATGCCCGTCATAATCGCGTTAATAATATGCATGGCATGTTCATTTCTAGGATTGTCTGAAGTCACCACTACGCGGTCTGCAAGACGTTCAGCCACCTGACCCATCAATGGACGTTTACCAACATCACGATTGCCACCACAACCAAACACACAAATGAGCTTGCCTTGTGTTTGCTCACGTAAGCTAGTCAATACTTTATCTAGCGCATCGGGTGTATGCGCATAATCCACCACCACTAGCGGCTTTCCTCCACCACCAAACTGTTGCATACGCCCCTGCACAGGTTTAATGTTCGCAATTGAGGCTAAAGCATCTTCTAAGGGCACTTCAAATGCCAATAAAGTCGCCAATACTGCCAACACGTTGTAAGCGTTAAATCTACCTATTACGGGGGCAATCAATCGCGCATCACCCATAGGCGTTGTGACTTGCATCTCTAAGCCTTGCTGATGCAGGCGCAAACCTAAACCACGTACATCGCCAGCATTTAAACCATACGTCATCATAGGCTTGCCTTGCGCTTTCAATGAGCGTGCAATCATCAGACCGAAATCATCATCTGCATTCAGCACCGCCATACCCAACCCTTGCCAATCAAAAAGCTGGGCTTTTGCTCCGGCATAAGCTTCCATTGTTTCGTGATAATCTAAGTGATCACGACTTAAATTAGTCAGCACAGCGATATCAAATGCCACGCCATTTAAACGCCCTTGATGCAAACCATGTGATGAAACTTCCATCGCAACAGCACCAGCACCGTGCTGCACAAAATCATCCAACATTGCTTGTAACAAAATCGCATCTGGCGTTGTATTCACCGCTTCAGCTTGTGCATCAATAAAACCATTGCCAATGGTGCCAATGACCGCTGTTTTTTGCCCTAATGCACTTAAAGCTTGCGCAACCCATTGGCTCACTGAGGTTTTACCATTAGTACCAGTCACACCAATCACACCAAGTTTTTGTGATGGATAGTGATAAAACTCGGCCGCAATTTTCCCAACTTGGTTTTTTAACCCTTCTACAGGCATGTTTGCCACTTGCCATGCATCGTTCCACACAAAACCTTGTTTTTCCCACATAACAGCCGCAGCACCTGCTTGTATCGCTTGCGCAATGTAGTTTCGCCCATCACTATGCAACCCTGGATAAGCTAAAAACAGTGCGCCTTTTTGCACTTTTCGGCTATCTGCCGTCATTGAACTAAAGGTGTGATTAAAGGATGACAACATCAGATGCTCTCCTGCACATCTTCCACATCACTGGGAATCACCACATTATCATTGGGTGCATCTTGTGGCACTGAGAGCATACGTAATGCATCTGCCATCACTGCACTAAACACAGGTGCGGCCACAGTTCCACCGTAATACTCACCGCTACTTGGATCATCAATCATCACTGCCATAATCAAACGTGGGTTTGACGCTGGAGCCATGCCAATAAATGAACCGACATATTTATCTTTTTCGTAGCCATGTGGTCCCAATTTATGCGTTGTTCCCGTTTTACCCGCCACACGATAGCCCAACACTTTTGCTCTCAGTGCCGTACCGCCTGGTAACACCACCAGCTCCAGCATATCTTTAACTTCTTGTGCTGTTTGAGGGGTAAATACCTGCGTGCCAATTGGAGCCTCTACTAACTTAAGCAAGGACACAGGTTTGAGCTCACCCTCATTGGCAAACACCGTGTAAGCACGTGCTAGCTGTAACAAGGTCACACTAATCCCATGCCCATACGACATCGTTGCCTGCTCAATGGGTCGCCATGTTTTAAAGTTACGCAATTGCCCAGCGGCTTCTCCAGGAAAGCCAATTCGCGTTTTTGCACCAAAGCCAATTAAATTAAACACACCCCACAAATATTCTTTATCTAGCGACAATGCTATTTTTGCCGATCCAACATTTGATGATTTTTGTATCACCTCAGCCACAGACAGCACCCCATGCGGATGCGCATCATGAATAGTCGCCACGCCAATCGTCATTTGACCTGGTGCGGTTTGAATTTTTGTTTCTGGCGTATATTCGCCTTTCTCCAAAGCTGCCGCTACCGTAATGGGCTTCATGGTGGAGCCTGGCTCAAACATATCGGTAATTGCTCTATTGCGTGTTTTTCCTGCAATATTGACTGGATTGTTCGGGTTATAAGTAGGCACATTCACCATCGCCAACACTTCACCCGTTTTTGCATCCAACACCACGGCTGCACCTGCTTTTGCTTTAAACTTCTCTACAGATTTCACCAACTCACGGTGTGCTAAATATTGAATCCGGCGATCAATTGAAAGAATGACATCATGACCATCTTGTGGCACTTTCACTGCTTCTAAATCTTCAACAATGTGCCCAGCGCGATCTTTAATCACGCGGCGACTACCACTTTTACCAGAAAGCGTTTCATTCATGGTGAGCTCAAAACCTTCTTGACCTTGATCATCAATGCCCGTAAAGCCCACCAAATGTGCGGTCACCTCACCTGCGGGATACTGGCGTTTATACTCACGCTGCAAATAAATACCTGGTACGCCAAGCTTCATCACTTCCGCCCCAAGTGCTGGCGAAACTCTACGCTTAAGATAAACAAACTCGCGCTCACTGTTACTCAATTTTTGATTCACCATCGCCACTTTTAAACCCAATATATCGGCAATTTTTTTAGTTTGAGTATCGTTAATTTTGACATCTGATGGGTTTGCCCACACAGAATCCACAGGAGCACTATCCGCTAACAACTCACCATGTCGATCTAATATTTTCCCGCGATGTGCAGGGAGTATCAGCGTGCGGTTATAACGCTCATCTCCTTTTTCTTGCAAAAATCGTTTATGAAACCCTTGTAAATAAATACCTCTACCCAATAGCAAAGCAAAGCCTAATAGCACCATCACCAACAATAAGCGACGACGCCATGCTGGTAATTTCACAACAACAAGTGGCGTGTGCATTGCCATTAGCGCACAACTCCTTTCGTTGCCGCCATCTGCCCTGAAGTCTCAGCACTTAACAGTTTCTCTGCTTCAGCTTTCGGTAGCACAGGCTCAACTTCAATCTGTTTCGCAACATCAGCAAGGTTCACCACCTGAATATGCTTAGCATCTGGCACTTGCATGTGCATCTGCTCAGAGGCAATTTGCTCAATGCGTGAATGCATTGCCCACGTACTTTGCTCCAACTGCAACTGCCCATACTCTTGGTTATATTGTTTTTCTGCCTGATTCAACTGCTCTAACTCTATATACAACTTACGCGCTTTATGTTGTGCATTCACCAACCCTAATGCCGAAAACATCAGAGCAAAAAACAAAATTAAATTTAAGCGCGTCATAAAGTGACTGTTCTTTCTGCCACACGCAACACAGCACTGCGTGAGCGCGGATTTAATTTCACTTCTTTTTGACTCGGCTTAATCGCCTTCCCCACACTCACCAACCTTGGTTGCGGCAAATCAGCGGCACGCACGGGAAAATTTGCTGGCAAATCATCGCGGTTTTCTTGCCCGCGAATAAACTGCTTTACCAGCCGATCTTCTAATGAGTGAAAACTAATCACCGCCATACGCCCTTGAGGCTTTAACAATGCCAAACACTGCGGCAAAGTTAGCGATAACTCCTCAAGCTCCTGATTGATGAAAATCCGTAAAGCTTGAAATGTGCGCGTTGCGGGGTTCTGCCCTGGTTCAAACCGCGTGACGGCACCTGCCACGATCTGGGCAAGGTGCCCAGTAGTGGTGATGGCGCGCCCGTCATTGCGCTCCGCAATAATCGCCCTTGCAATCTGCTTAGCAAACCGTTCTTCACCATAATTTTTTATAACCTCCGCTAATTGCTGCTCTGTTGTACTACCAAGAAAATCCGCCGCCGTTTGACCACCACTCTGATCCATACGCATATCCAGCGGCGCATCATACCTAAAACTAAAACCACGGCTCGCTTCATCAATCTGCGGTGATGAAATCCCCAAATCCAACAAAATGCCATCCACTTTTTGTACATCTAATTCAGCCAATTTCGCCTGCATAGCCGCAAAATGGCTATGTATCAAACTAAAACGCTTATCGGCAATTGCCTCACCCACAGCTATTGCCGCTAAATCGCGATCAAACGCAATCAAGCGACCCTCACACCCCAATTGCTCTAAGATTTTTTTAGAATGCCCACCACGGCCGAACGTCCCATCCACATAAATACCATCGGGTTTAATCGCCAAAGCCTCCACAGCCTCATCCAGCAACACCGTAATATGCGCAGCTGTCGCTTGATCTACTTCATTATTGGAATTAGGTACAGACACTTCTAGAGGATATTTTTCTAACTTAACCAACTCTGCGGGAGACGCATTTTTTTGAGACAATAAGGCTTGAGTGGGCGCGCTGCTCACGCCCTTATTCACAGCGAAAAACCCTCGAGTTCTGATGGCATAACAAAGTTATCATCCTTCATCACCTGATCTAACTGAGCACGCCAAGCCGCCATGCTCCAAAGCTCAAAGTGACTTCCCTGCCCCACCAGCATCAACTCTTTATCCAACCCAGCAAAATCACGCAACACAGGAGACACCAACAAACGCCCTGCGCTATCCATCGTAGTATCTTCAGCAAAACCCACCAACAACCGCTGCAACGCGCTAGAGTTTTTATCAAACGAGGACAACGCCATTAACTTAGCCTGAATTGGCTCCCAAGCTGGCTGCGGATACAACAACAAACAGCGATGAGGATGCGCAGTCAACACCACATCGCCAGCACACTGAAGCTGCAAAGCCTCTCTGTGCTTAGTTGGCACTGCTAATCTACCTTTAGCATCCAAACTTAAATGTGTTGCACCGCGAAACATGTTTAAATATTCAACCCAACTATTTATAAAATTAAAATCTACAAGCGAGAAACTCTAAATACCAACCCGAAGAAACTAGAGCAAAAATCTCCACAAAACCCCACTTTTTCCCACTAATGTGAACTATAGATAAAAAAATAGGGCAATGCAAGCCCTTTTTAGTATTTTTTCTTTATATCTCAATGACTTAGCGCATTTTTAACAAAAAAATAATATCCTTATAAATTAAGCACATACAAAATTAAGTGAATGTAGATTATGAGAATGGTGACAGAACCAATTGAATTGTAATTACTGAAAAGCAATACCGAAAAATGTAAAGATTTGTTTGCCCGCCCCAAACAAAGCCATAAAAATGATCATGCAAACTATTTTTGACAAATACCACCTAAACCACTAAAATTGCGCCCTTGCCAAAATTACAGGCAAACCGATTTAAAAGGTGATGTAGCTCAGCTGGTTAGAGCACAGGATTCATAATCCTGGGGTCGAGGGTTCAAGTCCCTCTTTCACCACCAAATAAAAAGCCACGCCTTAGGGTGTGGCTTTTTTATTTTGCAAATGCAACAATTAGGTTGTCGTTCACATTTATTATCATCTTTAAATACTTATCTGACCCATATTATTCTGCTCACTCACATCCAAGCCTAAAAATCATAGGCAACGGCAAAAACCACTTTATCCTTTAAATTCATTGAGATATGTACACTCCATAGACAACGGTAGGAGTGAAATCAGGCCAGCACAGGACTTACAGTCCTATGCTTATACATTGTTTTTCAGGAAAGTAGAGTAGGCTAAATATAATGTTTAAATGGTAATGGTGGCTGCTCTCTGTCAGAAGGACCTGCAGTTAATATTTCACCAACTGCATCGGCAAATCTTAAAGTAACAGGAATCCCATCTCCATAAATACAAGCATTGAAGTTTAACTTTGTTAAAGCCATGACATCTTTCATAACGGTTAGCAAGTCTGCTTCACCACGAACGATATCTATCTTTATAGGATTCGGTGTTTCACGTCCAGGATAAGTATTTAGATAAGGTATAAAGCCTTTTGTCCAAAGAAATCCATTACGCTCAGTTAAACGTATCGCTGTACCCCTAATAACAGGATGACTACCAGGTCTGAATAATTTGATGCTATTCGATGGCCTTATTCTGACACCTATAAGCTTTGTATTTTCTGTCAAAGCATCAGTAAATCCATCCCATTCATCATTACTAAATGCTGTTTTTCCATGCAAAAATAGTTCTAATGGATATACGCCTTCTTTAGATTTGTAGGCATCTAAAACCATCGTAAGCAAAGCTCGTGCAGTTAATCTATCAAGATGAAACTCTTTGGTGACGGATGATTTCCATCTACCTATTAGACCCTTAAATACAAGCCCATCACCTGAATCAAGAAACATTTGTGCGCCACAGCAAGCACTGCCTTCTTCTGCATTCATTAGCTGCTTAAATACCAAGCCAACATAACAGACATGATTACGAATTTGAGCTAATTGCCAAGGGCGCCTACCACTTTTGAAATATGCTGTTGTCGCCAAGTTCCAGGCTACAGTTGCTGGATCTTGAATTTGTCTTAAAGGCATGCCATTACTTTTTACAAACTCTTCTGGGGCGATTGCTGTTTCTCTTAAGATTTGCACAACTGCACGACTAGTACCTTCTAATAAGCGCGCTTTTAATTGATTGTGGAAATTTACCTCGTAAAGATATGGTGCTGTAGCCTCGTTGTCTACATCAAATAATGAAGGTTCTTTAATTAGCTCCTTTGCTAATTTCTTATTCATCAAATTTTGAGTTTTAAGGCGGAGGTCAGTTGGTATGACTGACTTGGGTCTGCCATATTGGTAGATTCTTTCTGGAATGACGACAAACCACAAATCAACTGGAGCTTCTTCTTCATTTATGTAGCGTTGAATCTTATTTGAAAACACTTCTACGGTTTTAAAGATGGCCACATGTCGATCGCTAATTAGTAGTGCCTGATCTATTTCTTGATCTGTTATAAAAATCTCACACTCTGATTTATTCGGTAAGTTCAAGCCAAAAACAGCGGAAAATCCAGGAAATATTCGATGTTGCGGAGAGTCTGATTCTTTTGCAGGTATAACTCCATTTATTTTCGATAGCCATTGATTAAATATTCTTAGACCATCATTTGTCCCAACAACACCTAGTCTTAATGTTCCGGCCTTAGTGTTATTTTTTAGTGGTCCAAAAAGATACAAGCCGTCTTTCGGTGAAGCAAGTTTCTGACCACTACCAAAAACTAGCTCTGGCTCGTCAATGTAGTCAATTTGTTGAATAACTACATTGCTCATTGTTCTTCCTCTTCTTCTAATTGATATAAATAACTGTCATCTTTGTCATCAAATAGAAGGTCAGCATCTTCTATGTCTTCCACCGCTGTACCAGTTATATTATTTTCCAGAATTTTTACTGAAGCCATATAGGTTAAAGGAAATGCTTTAATTTCTATATTTCGATTAGGTGAAACAGGGATCGTTATCCTCTCTTCGCCTTTGGCTAATTCACTTAAATATGCTGAGGATAGATCTCTCCAACGATCCTGCCACCAAGACTTACAAAACCTACGCCTTAATCTATGCATTTGAGCCGAGTCACCAATCGGTGTTACTCCATCCGAGGTAAAAACAACATGGGGGAGCAGTGTTAAGCGACTGGTTTTGCCTAACGTTGGTACAGCTTCAATAGCAAAGTGCCAAAAAGCTTTTAATTTTTTACTTTCGCCCAATAAAGCTCTGCTGCCAGAATTGCCTAAAGCATCAATGAACTTAGTTCTTTCTATTTTTGATTCGGCCTTAGATCGGTACCAGCACAGTTTATTATTGGCTAGGGCAAATCCAAGCAATCCATCCTTGGCTACGAAGCGTTCCCAACTTTGACGAAATAAGTCAGTCACTATATTAGATCTATCTTGGTAAGATAGCTGAGGTAGGTTGCTACTACCGCTTTGTAGAAATGAAGCTGTTTCAATTGCACTAAGATTTTTTAAAGCACTAGGGGCGTCTAATGTATTGAAATCCTTTGCATCAGCAAAGCTAATGATATACCTATCAACTTGTCGGCATGGCCACTGTATTTTTAATGGGTCAATGTTTTTGGGTGCAGTCTCAAAATATGAAATTTTAATTGATGCTGGAACTTCTAATATTGGAAGCCAATTTGACATCACTTCCTCATTATTCCTCTCCAGTAATTTATCTAGTTCAAGGAAGCTTTTAGCCCAATTTGATAGAGCATTTTCGGCACTATTCTGACGAGGAACTTGATCTTTTTCAAGCTTCTCCAATAGTCGTGCCAGCCCTAGATGCCAACCCTTTGTAAAGTCTATTACGTTTTTATTGTGGATATGAATTGGGATTTCATTATATGGAATTGCACCTATCCGCACTGGAATAATGAAGTCACCTAAATCGCCTTTTGCTTCAAGTGAATCTGCGACACTTAATTCCTTTTGAAATCCCCTTTTAGTCACAGATACTGGAGATAAAACACTAATAAATTTGATAGTGTATTTACGTAATGATTCATCAATATCATTCCAAAAAACCTCCCCACCCACAAGATGGGTGAGGTCAGACCAAACCTCATAACCATCAGAAGCTAGGCGTGCGCTTAGCCATGCTGTGAAATCATTATCGTTAGGATTGGCGTGACTAATAAAAATGAGTTCTTTAGATTTAGTCGGGGCTGCATCTTTAATCATAGGTGGCCTAAAATTTTCGCTAATAATTAATCAGCATTATTATCAATTTAGCTTAGTCGAAAACTATATTTTAAAATTTAAATGTTTATACTCAAGTAGATATTTGTTGTTGCTTATGCAACTATAATTACCTATCTAATTTATTCAAGTTTTGAGGCCGAAGTATGATTGACTTTAAGTAAAATCGATGGGGTTAGCTCGTACCACTATTTAATACAAAAAATCTAATAAATTAGGCAGCTAAAAATTCAGCAGGCTTTACCTTCGCATTAAACTTACTTCTTGCTTGCCATAAATCATAAGAGGCTTGCTCTGCCAACCATAAATCAGCACTTCCGCCATTTTCAACGCCTAGCCACTTCTCAATACGTAAAGCCATTTCAGGTGAAATCGCAGCGCGACCGTTAAGTACACGCGATAAAGATGGGCGTGCTACTCCAAGCTGATCAGCAGCCTCAGTTACACTCAAGCCCAGGGCAGGAAGTATATCTTCTCTCAAGGTTTCGCCCGGATGGGGCGGATTATGCATGTTGCTCATTTTCAATATCCTTTCAGTGATAATCTTGGTAATCAACCAAGATTGCATCTTCACCATCAAACACAAAAGTCATTCGCCAGTTTCCATTTACAGTTACCGAATAATGTCCAGCTAACTGCCCTTCTAAAGCGTGTAATCTCCATCCAGGTAAATTCATATCTGCTGGCACTTTAGCAATATCTAAACGTACTAACTGGCGACTTAGTTTAGAAGCGTGATCAGGTCTTATCCCTGCCTTGCTTCCACTCTCAAAGAAATCTTTGAGTCCTTTATG
>JABFSF010000089.1 GCA_013140755.1 Methylotenera sp.
GTAAAAATCTAATATAAACGCAACAACAAATTAATCTCAAAATATAGAAATTTTCCGATTTATTGACAAAAATTTTTCCTCATTAAACTGGATTTACAGCACTCAGGGGCTTTTCCACATGTGCCATTTTCACAACTTTATAAAGGAAAAAATTATATGAAACCCATCAAAACCATCAAACATGATCAGTTCAAGCTTAACCAGCACATCGACGAAGAAGACACCAAAAAGGTAATCTCCAGGGCATTCAGGTTGGATTTCTCGCCGAACAACAAATGTTTTATTTTAATCGCGACCAATCAAGCCAAAATCGAGCGATGTGGAGTGTTTGATATTTTTTTCATTAAAGATGGGCGGATATTTGAGTATGAATGCCTTAATCCGTCATTTTTTGAAGAGAAGATTTTAGATGTGCTAGTCTACGAACAAGCCAATAAAAGCCAATTGTTTTTAATGGACAATGGATTTGGCAGAATATCAGAGCGAAACTCAAGTTTGAATAGGCGGCTAGAGAATATCGGGCTGGATTCAATCATCAGTGATGTCGAGGCTTTGCTTGATTATAGAGTGATTGGCATTCTTAAAGTGCTTGGGTTAGACATTATTCCCCGCATCTATAACTGGCTTACCGAAGTTGAAGGGAAACAGGCTAGTTATCGCATCCAGGCGCTATTGCAGATGCCCATCATTTTAGTGCCAATTGTTGCCCTAAGCGATCTTGAGCTTATCTCAACGATCCTTGATCCACATGAGCTGGAATTTTTTAAATCATCGCAATTCGAAGAAATTAATCGTAGGGTAGATGAGGGGCAAGCGATTCAAGAAATATTGCGGACTGTTTTGAATATATCGCAAGAATCTTGTCTTGCGTTAGAAGGGCAGAAGTTTTGGAATGTTAATTCCGATGACCATCCTGACCTGCATCAACAATTTAAAGAGTACGTCGATGTGTATGAGTATCTTTCTTTAGATTAATTGATCTAGGCTGCTGGTTATACTGGCTGGCAGTCTTCCTTAGACACAAATCCTCACATACAAAGATGCTGCTTAAAAAGCACATAAACTTAAACGCAACACTAAATATTCCATTTGTGCCAAAAAGCTAAGTATTGCACTTGACTGACGTTTTCTGCACATTGTATATTGACCATACATTGTAGCCATTCATTGGCATTGAGGAGTTCTGGCACGAGCCAGAAAAATCACAAGGGCGAAATTTGATTTCGTCCTTAGTTTAGGAAATTGGTTGAAAAACTGGGCTTTCTAGCTATGTCTGTAGCTCTTGCAGCAGTTGCTCACCAAAATAATTAGCTTGTAAAAAGCTATCTTGGAGTCGTGTCAGCGCTAGCCGACACTGATGTGCAAACTTAACTGGATGAATGTTTCTATTCAATCGGCTATTACTGTGCATCATCAATCAACATCAAATCAACAGATGAGATTAAAGCCACCCTTGTAAGTCTAGGCGTGGCTTTTTTACGTCCTGATTTTGATGTTTTCAAAATGTCAGCCAGATCACCGGCTGCTCGTAGTGCTCAGCCTGAGCAAAATAATCAAGTGATTTTTGTAGTTAGAAATACCTCACGGCGCGGCTTTGTTGCGCCCATGATTCCACGCTTCGGCAAGGGTCAGCCCCATGTTCAACGTGGGTTAGTCTTAATTTTGCTTTACCTTATTTTTTCATTTTTTGGAGAAAAAAATGTTTGAACAACCTTATCCAACCAACTGCCATTTTGATGGCTCCACGCGCGCACTCGTGGATGATTTGTTAGCGCGCACCCAAAATCACGGAATTGTCCGAGGCCTTATCACGCCCAAAAGAACCAGAAAAAGCTGCCTAGACCGATTTGAAATGATGATGCTGGAAAAACACAGCCTTCAATGGAGCTACGAACGCATAGCCAGACATTTAACCAGAGAGTACGGCATACGAAAGGTCAATAGATCGACCATACAACGCAAAATTGATAGCTTGCTGGGTAAATGAGATGAATAACAAAACAAGAGCTATTCGGCTGTTGTCTCATGCCCGCCAGTTTGACGATAAATCTATTAAATCTGTTGGCACATTGCGCGCCTATATTGCCTGTTTGAAGATTTTTTTTGATTGGTGTGATACCAATGGCGTTTCATCTAGCACGAGAAGCAGCAAGCAATTTTTAGTGGCTTTTTTGGAAGAAAAAGCTGAAATTTATCAGCAAAAAACACTGTGCCAGCATCGCATGGCACTCAATGCCGCTTTTCATAAGCAATTAGCATTTATTCCATCTAAGTTAGATACCGTGTTGCATGCAAGAAATTATCAACTTAGTGAATTATTGCAACTGATTCAACATATTCAAGTACGTAATGCCATCTCGATTTTAATTTGCTACTTCGCTGGCCTGAGAGCCCACGAGTTGGCTACTTTGCAGAGGTTAAATGAAAACACTCGCAGTAGCACGCGCTCATGGAATGGCAACCTGTTTGCATTCGAAACCAACCACACAATCTACATTGTGACAGGCAAAGGTGGACTCAAGCGTCATGTAGCGATTCCAAATGAGCTAGTATCGATTATTGAATTGCGACGATTTCCTACGCCTAAGACGGTGAGAGACCGCGAAATTTATTACCAACAAAACTATGATATAGGCTTTGGAAAGTCGCTTAGTCAGTGTTTCACTCGCTCATCCTTGAAGCATTTGGGATGGTCAACAGGCCTGCATGGCTTACGCCACAGCTACGCAAAAAATCGTATTAAAAAACTGCTATCCCATGGATATGAACTAGAAGCGGCACGGCTGATTGTTTCGCAGGAATTGGGGCACTTTCGTAGCAGCGTGGTCAATTGCTATCTGCGCTGAGCAAAACTTGACATATTTTTTAATGGTGTATTGTGAATAGGTGATTAACAGGTTGCGAGATGGGTTTGTTTTTGACTAATACAGAATTGCAAGAACTGACTGGCTACAAACTTGCTAGCAAGCAATCTAGCTGGTTACGTGCTCGTGGTTACTATGTAGAAACTAATGCGCGTGGCATACCTCGTGTTACCTACACACAAGTGGAAGAGATGCGCCGAAATAATACATCATTCAATGCAGCTTTAATCAGCGTATCACCGCGTCATTATGGGGTTACACAAAACACGTTATTCCCAGCACGTTTTACTGTAGAGCCTAACCTTAATGGCTTACGCCAAAAAATTAACAAGACATCACCTCATGGCTAGACCCAGAAAATATCGCCGTGATTTACCGCCACGGGTTTATGTGAAACATGGTGCTTATTACTATGTATTTCCTCATGGAAAATGGAAGCGGCTAGCCAGTATCGGCCAAGAGCGCGAAATGCGCGTGGCTTGGGCACATTTAGAACAACCTAATGAGAGCTATGGCACAGTGGCTGCTTTACTGGATGAGTATCTAAACCAATATGCCGCCACGGCCAAAGCACCACGAACCTATAAAGATAATCTAAAAGAAGCCGAGTATCTAAAAGCGTTCTTTGGTGAAATGCGGCCGCAAGATATACAACCTCGCCACATCGGTTCCTATCTTGAAGAAAACCGTGAAACTAGGTCAGTTCGCGCCAATCGAGAAAAAGCTCTGTTATCTCACGCCTTTACTTGGGCAATGCGGCATCCTGTTTGGGGCTGTGTCGTACTAAACAATCCCTGCAAAGGTGTAGCCCGCAACGCAGAAACTAAACGCATTAGAGTGGTGGATGATGAGGAATATCTAGCCGTATATAAACTCGCAAACAGAAATGTGCAGAGGCTGATGACTCTGATCTATCGCACACTTCAAAGGCCATCGGACATTCTAAAACTTAGCCCTAGAAATATCGCCCAAAGAATAGTCAATGGGGTGCCGACAGAAGTTCTTCAATTCAAACAAAGTAAAACTGGAGCAGTCGTTGAAATTATTGTTTCGGATGATATTCGACAAGCATTATATGACGGAGAATCTGGCGCAGTTGCGCAAGTACTTAATAGCCAGCAGTTTTTTATAGAGAACCGCGAAGGTAAACCCTACACACTCAATGGCATGAACTCCAACTTTGCAAAAGCTCTCAACAAATATCGACAACAAATTGAAGATGTAACGGGTGAAAAACCAGCGCCCTTCGGCTTATATGACTTAAAAGGCAAGGGTGCCACAGATATGTACCAAAACAGCATACCGCTGGAGCAAATCCAAGCCTTGGCTGGACATGAGTCGGTGCGAACGACTGAAGTTTATATTAAAGCAAGACTCAATAAACCAGTAATTTCAAACACCAGAGTCATCGGGAGTTAGCAGGAAATTGGCTGTATTTTTGAAAAATATTAGACAACTGTCTAATATTATCGAGGAATACTTGAAATAAAAAACGGCCACCATCGCTGGCAGCCGCTTAGGTATTGGTAGGGTGTGCGGGGATCGAACCCACGACAAACGGATTAAAAGTCCGCTGCTCTACCAGCTGAGCTAACACCCCATTTAGTGAATGATTTTCATCACTTACGAAAGGGCGCAATTATGCTAGAAACTTGTTAGTTGGTCAATGAAAAACTAACAAATAATTCACTTTTTCTTTTCACTTTCGTTTTGACAAGTCTAAAAACGCCGCAATTAACGAAGCCCTGGCATTTTTCCGCCCATTAAACTTCCCATGCTACGCATCATTTTAGCCATGCCGCCTTTGCTGAACATTTTCATCATTTTTTGCGTTTCTTCAAATTGTTTGAGTACACGATTTACTTCTTGCACTTGTACCCCACTACCATCGGCAATACGCTTTTTGCGTGTGGCTTTGATGAGTTCAGGTTTTTTGCGCTCTAACGGGGTCATGCTATTGATAATGCCCTCTATACGTCGAATATTTTTATCTGCATCATCTTGATTTATTTTGCCTGCCATATCAGCCATTTGCGCTGGCATTTTGTCCATAAGTGCGCTCATACCACCCATTTTCCGCATTTGAGTAACTTGGATTTTAAAGTCATCCAAATCAAATTTAGCTCCTGATTTAATTTTGTCGGCCACTTTTTGCGCTTCAGCCATGTCAACATTTTTGTGTGCTTGCTCAATCAAGCCTAGCACATCACCCATGCCTAATATGCGACTTGCCATGCGATCTGGGTAAAATGGCTCTAAGCCATCTACTTTTTCACTGACACCTACAAATTTGATAGGTTTACCTGTCACATGTCTTACCGATAAGGCCGCGCCACCACGTGAATCACCATCAAGCTTAGTAAGAATAATGCCTGTGAGCGGTAGTGTTTCACCGAAAGCTTTTGCTGTGTTAATTGCATCTTGACCTTGCATTGCGTCCACCACAAACAAGGTTTCAATTGGATTTAGTTGTTGATGCAGAGCTTTGATTTCTGCCATCATGACTTCATCAATCCCCAAACGACCTGCGGTGTCAAAAATGACGACGTCATAATAACCGCGCTTAGCAAAATCTAGCGTTGCATAGGCAATATCGGCAGGCTTTTGGTTGGCATTACTATCAAAACAATCCACCTCAAGTTGCTTAGCCAGTGTTTTAAGTTGCTCAATCGCGGCTGGGCGATATACGTCAGCACTCGCAAGCAGTACTTTTTTCTTCTGTGCTTTGAGTAGTTTGGCTAACTTGCCTGAGGTGGTAGTTTTACCTGAGCCCTGCAAACCTGCCATCAAAATAATCGCGGGCGGCACTGCCGCTAAATTTAAGCCTACATTAGCCTTACCCATCAATTCGGTAAGTTCATCATTCACAACTTCAATCACTGCCTGACCTGGGGTTAGGCTAGCAAGCACTTCTTTGCCTTGTGCACGCGTTCTAACTTTTGCAATAAAATCTTTGACTACAGGCAACGCAACATCGGCTTCTAACAAGGCCATACGTACCTCTCGCATGGCATCACTAATATTGTCTTCAGTGAGTCGCGCTTGCCCACGTAAGTTTTTAATAACACCCTGTAGGCGACCTGTTAAATTTTCTAGCATGTTTTACACTTTTAAAATGATTTAATGCGCAATTTTACATCAAGCTATTATATTTACTGCACATTTGCGCCATAATTGCGTTATGAACAATCTAGCAAGCAATTTTTTACCCTACTTTGTTGTAGCATTCATTTACTTGGCGGTGGCTTTGGACTTTTGGTGCTCACCCAAAGTAGTAGAAAATGCACAGTTAAAATTACACTCCACTATGATTGCTTTAGGATTGCTGATTCATGGCTGGTTACTTCATCAAAGCATTTTCTCGGGTGGATTCAATTTAGGGTTTTATCAATCACTTTCCGCTATTTTTTGGCTAACGGTGCTTGTTTATTGGGTCACAGACCGCAATCACCAATTACACAGCTTGCAAGCGTTTGTATTGCCCCCAGCCGCAATTTTTGCAGTGTTGCCCGCATTTGCGCTAAGCCACCACCATTTTCTTGATGCAGAAAATAGCTTGTTTATCGCCCATGTTTGGATTGCGATGATTGCGTACAGCCTCTTTACGTTTGCTGCATTGCACGCTTTGCTGATGGCAATCGCCGAGCGTAATCTGCATCATAAAACCACAATTATCCAGCTACCAAGCTTTCCACCATTGATGGTAATGGAGTCTTTGTTATTCAAAATTATTGGTTTTGGATTTGTGTTACTGACCATTACGCTAATTAGTGGCATTTTATTTTCAGAGCAAATCTTTAATAAACCGATGCAGTTTAACCACAAAAGTATTTTTTCAATAGCAAGTTGGTTGATTTATGCTGGCTTACTCTTTGGCAGATACCGCTATGGCTGGCGAGGCCTAAAAGCAATTCGCTGGACACTTACTGGCTTTATTTTGTTAGTGCTAGCTTATATTGGAAGCATGTTTGTATCACAAATAATCTTAGGTAAATAAAGCTTACCTTAAGCTAACGTTAGGCCAACCATGCTGTAGCGCATAAGCGGTTAAGGTTGCATCAGCATCAACCGCCACAGGGTGCGTCACTAACTTCATCAGCGGCAAATCATTGTGCGAATCGCTATAAAAATAGCTATCTTCAAAATCTTCTAATGTTTGACCACGCTCTGCCAGCCATGCTTTAATGCGTGTGACTTTACCTTCTTGAAAACTAGGCACGCCGCTCACGCCACCCGTATATTTTCCGTCCAACATTTCTGGGTCTGTCCCAATTAAATGCTCTATGCCGTAAGCTGTGGCAATAGGTTTCGTCACAAAGCTATTGGTCGCAGTAATCACTAAACATAAATCACCAGCCGCTTTGTGTTTATTCACTAAATCTTGCGCTTTTTGCGTCATCATTGGGCGAATCACTTGCTCCATATATTGGAGATGCAAGGTATTTAGGAACTCTACCGAATGCTGAGAAAGCGGTTGCAGTTGAAATTCCAAAAATTTATAAATATTCAAATTTCCGTTTTTATAATCTTGATAAAACTGCTCGTTGCGCTCGTGGTGCGTTTTGGCATCTAGCAACCCTTGCTTAATTAAAAACAAACTCCAGTTGTAATCACTATCCCCCGCCAGCAATGTATTATCTAAGTCAAATAAGGCGAGATTCTGTTTATTGGTAGTGTTTTTCGTCATCATCATTCATTCAATTTCAGTCATTCAGAGTCTAGTTTTGCGCGCTGTCTTGCGAAGTAAGCACCAAAAACACGCCAACTAAAATTACGGCAAGTGCCATCAATTCTACGCGGGTTACATGCTCATTCGCAAACCAAACCCCCACAGAAAACGCAACCACTGGATTCACAAAAGTATTACTACTTGCCACTAATGGGCGCACAGTTTTAAGCAGATACTGGTATGCGCTATAAGCCACCAATGAGCCTAACACCACTAAAAACACCATTGCACCCCATGATTTAGCAGTGATATTTGCAGGCCATGTTTCACCAGCAACGGCACTTACCACAAGCAACACTAAACCGCCGACCAGCATTTGACAGGCAGCACCCATTAACCCTTGCGGCATCGCTAAACGTTTACCCCACACTGACCCAAAAGACCAGCTTGCTGCCGCAAATATCAGCAAACATGCACTGATTAAATCGCCATGTAAACTACCACCTAAGTTTAATAGCACAATACCTACAAAACCAATTGCAATCCCCAGCCACTCTTGCCGCGTAATTTGATGTCCCCAAATACTTGAGAAAATTGCCATCCAGATGGGCGCTGTGGCAATAGATAAAGCCGCAACACTAGAAGAAACGGTTTGTTGCACATAACATACCGTGCCATTACCTAAAACTGGGAGCAATAAACCAACAGCCCCCGCACCCAACCATTGCGACTTACTTGGGTTGGGCACACCTAAAAACCGCATGATTAGATACAAAATCAAACCAGCCAGCGTAAAGCGTATCCCCGCCATTAAAAACGGCGGAAAGCTTGCGATACCAAATTTTATTGCAAGATAAGTTGAACCCCAAATAAAGTAGGTGCAAAACAACGATAAAATGATAAGCAAAGATTTATTCTGATAGGACATAGCTGATCAAAGACTTTGCTTTTGTAAGCATCATACCTGCGGATGTGCCCGCTCAAGTTTACTATGCAATTTATTCAAGCCATTCAAATACGCTTTAGCTGAAGCAATTACAATATCAGTATCCGCGCCTTGACCATTCACAATGCGCCCTGCTTTCGCTAAACGCACGGTCACTTCACCTTGCGCATCCGTACCGCTCGTGATGTTATTCACAGAGTACAATTGCAACTCTGCGCCACTATTCACGATATTTTCAATCGCTTTAAAAGTTGCATCCACAGGACCACCGCCATCGGCTTCGGCTTTC
The DNA here is from genome assembly GCA_013140755.1 of Methylotenera sp. Lineage (GTDB taxonomy): Bacteria > Pseudomonadota > Gammaproteobacteria > Burkholderiales > Methylophilaceae > Methylotenera. Next base: position 8,769 of record JABFSF010000089.1, read on the forward strand.
TTTTCTGTGCCATTATCTGAAATCGTCACGAAAGCATGGGGAATTTCGCCCGTTTGGGAGGTGACTTGCAAATAGACCAGTTTAAAATTTTCCGTGGCTTCATGCACAAACTCATCGCTCACCAAAGCATGTAAATCTTCATCAAAAATTTCAGATTTTTTATCAGCTAAATCTTTAAATCGCGCAAACGCCGCATTTAATAAATCTTCCGTTTCAAGCTCAATGCCCAATTCTTTTAAGCGCGTTCTAAATGCGTTGCGACCTGATAACTTACCCAAAGTTAATTTATTGGCGTTCCAGCCTACATCTTCTGCCCGCATGATTTCGTAAGTCTCGCGGTGTTTTAATACGCCATCTTGGTGAATGCCGCTTTCATGCGCAAAAGCATTCGCGCCCACAATGGCTTTATTGGGCTGCACGGGGTAGCCTGTAATGCTGGAAACCAACTTGCTGGTCGGCACAATCTGTGTGGTATCAATGCGCGTGGTCAAGTTAAAAATATCGCTGCGGGTTTTAATCGCCATCACCACTTCTTCTAAGCTGGCATTGCCTGCGCGCTCGCCCAAGCCGTTAATGGTACATTCCACTTGGCGCGCACCGCCCATCACCGCTGCTAAAGAGTTAGCCACCGCCATGCCTAAATCGTTATGGCAATGCGTACTCCAAACCACTTTGTCGCTATTTTTTACGCGCTTAATTAATGTTGCCATGCGTTCACCCCACGGGGCAGGGATGCTATAACCTACGGTATCTGGCACGTTAATGGTTTTGGCGCCCGCTTCAATCACCGCATCAAACACGCGTACTAAAAAATCCATCTCTGATCGCACCGCATCTTCTGCTGAAAACTCTACGTCATCCGTATATTCCTTTGCCCATTTCACAGCCTGCACGGCACGCTCCACCACTTGGTCTTCAGTCATGCGGAGTTTGTTTTCCATGTGGATTTTGCTGGTGGCAATAAAGGTATGAATGCGCCCACTCACCGCATGTTTGATAGCCTCACCCGCACGGCGGACATCATTTTCACTCGCACGTGCTAATGAGCACACGGTGGAATTTTTAATAATTCTGGCGATTTCAGAAATCGCATCAAAATCCCCTGGACTTGCAGCAGCAAAGCCTGCTTCAATGACATTCACGCCTAATTTTTCAAGCTGGCGTGCAATACGGATTTTTTCTTCCTTGGTCATAGCTGCACCTGGGCTTTGTTCGCCATCGCGCAAGGTGGTGTCAAAAATAATAATTTGGTCTTGTTTCATGATCGTTACCTATTTTTAAATTCAGTGTTAGCTCACCTTTCATCTTAATTCACAGAAAGTAAGCAATAAATTTACGCCCTATTAAAAATTTAAGGGCGCAAAACAACAAGCTTAAGGAGGTGGGGAGATAGTCTGCGCACTAGCGCAGTTTGGCGCGAAGCGCATTAAGACGTAACGCAACAAGTGTGCGTAACAATATTGCACTTGCAACCACAGCAAGCACATAAAAAACATCAGAAAAAGGAGTGTTTAACATAGTAATAGAAATATAATGTTTTTTAGCCAAGTTCGCAAGTGCTTAACCATTTGATTTACTTAATTAAGAACATAATTAAGAAC
>JABFSF010000034.1 GCA_013140755.1 Methylotenera sp.
AGCATGGACGACAGCTTGAATAACAAAGTGTTATGCACCAGCAAAGCCAACCGCAACAAAGGCAATAAAACGCCGTATGAATACTTAAACGGTGCATCCGCAAGCCCGCAATGGCATGAATACAAAATACGCATAGAAACGCACAAAGCCTTTAGGCAAGCCAAACGTAACCGCTTATTGCGCGTGGATTTTGACGAAAAAGCCGAGCAGGAATTTAGAGAACGTAACTTAAATGACACGCGCTACATTGCGCGCTTTTTGCAAGAGTTCTTAAAACTTAATCTGCAATTTGCACCGAGTGAAAACAAAATCAAAGTACAAACCCGCAATGGCGCGGTGACGTCATTTTTGCGCGCCCATTGGGGTTTGCTTAAAGTGCGTGCCGATGGAGACTTGCACCATGCTTTAGATGCCGCCGTGGTAGCTTGCACCACGCAAGGTTTTGTAAAGCGTGTATCGGATTATTCGCGTAGAAAGGAGTTATGGGCGAGCGATAAAAAAGCTGGCGATAGCACGCGTAATTTAGAAATTATTGATACGGATACTGGTGAGATTGTTGCAACCAATTATCAGAAAAAAGACGGGCGAGATTTCCCATTGCCTTGGGCAGATTTTAGACTTGATGTTAAAGACGCATTGGATGAAGTATTTGTCTCTCGTGCGCCCACACGCAAGGCAACAGGCGGTGTACATGATGAGAAAATTCGCTCTACTAAACGTATGACGGGTGAAAAGCCAGTCACCACCAGCAAAACCAAATTGCAAGATTTAAGCTTAGCTAGCATAGAAAATATCCCCGAAAAAGAAACGCGCAACGCCAATTTATACGAGGCCTTGAAAAAACGCATACTGACAGGTGGCAAAGAACCGTTTGCTAAACCGTTTTACTTAGGTAAAAACGGCGAAGAAAGCGACGACGCTTTTGGTCGTTTAATCAAAGGCGTTAAGTTGGAGCGCACCACCAAAACAGGTGTGCTAGTGCGCGGCGGCTTGGCAGACAACGGTGAAATGTTGCGTGTGGATGTGTTCACCAAAGCAGGTAGGTTTTATCTAGTGCCTATTTATTTAGCCGACCGTGTTAGCGGCGTGTTGCCGAATAAAGCCATTAAACAGGCAACGCTAGAGCAAGATTGGCCTGAAATGGATGAGACCTATCAGTTTGCATTTAGCCTTTGTAATAATGATTTGATTTTGATTAGTGATAAAGATGGCGACGATGGGGCATTTTTGCGTGGTTACTTTAAAGGGGCGCACCGTGGCACAGGTGCTATTAACATTGAGGGGCATGATAGGTCTTGGAAAAAAGAGGGTATTGGCGTTCAACGACTTGCAGCTTTCAAAAAGTTACAAGTAGATGTTTTAGGTAACGTGTTTGAAGTAAAACAGGAGCCACGCCATGGCTTGGCAGAATCTGCTGATTAGCCGCCCTGCGCGGCTCTCGCTTAAAAACCGCCAGCTACGTTGTGAGCAAGAAAGTGGCGAGGTGAATTTGGCGCTAGAAGATATTGCCAGCATCGTGTTGGAATCGCCGCAAATTACGCTCACCAGCGCCTTACTTTCTGCATGTGCTGATGAAAATATCGCCATCATTACCTGTAATGAAATGCACACGCCCAACGGCTTATTCACCAGCTTTTTACCGCATAGCCGCCAAGCGGGTATGTTGCGTGCGCAAATCGCTTGGTCTAAACCGTTTACCAAGCGATTATGGCAGTTAATCATTAAGCAAAAAATTACTAACCAAGCGGCTACATTAAAGTTATGCGGCAGGGAACACGCACGCTTAACTAGATTAGCTGCTGAGGTAGATAGTGGAGACAGCCAAAATTGCGAGGCACAAGCTGCACGACTTTATTTTAATGTGCTGTTTGAAGGCATCAACCATGATGCGTTTAAACGGCATGGCGAAGATTTACCCAATGCCGCACTTAATTATGGCTACGCTATTTTACGTGCAGCCATTGCAAGGGAGCTGGTGCAGTTTGGCTTTATCCCAGCCTTAGGCATGCACCATTGCAGTGAGCTTAACGCCTTTAACTTGGCCGATGATTTAATAGAGCCGTTTCGCCCGTTTTTAGATGCATATGTGAGCATCAATAATATTGGGCAGCAACTAGATAATGCAGACACAGGTTTAACGCTGCAAGAGCGTGCAAGTTTGGTACAAAGTTTGCAATTGGCTTGTATGGTGGCAAGTGAGCGGCACACCTTGCTACATGCCATTCATTTAATGGTAAAAAGTTTAAGTACAGCAACAGAGCTAGTTAAAGCCGACAAATTACTAATGCCTACTATGCCGCGTGAGTTTGGTATTAAAGTGATGAATTGATTGTGATTTAAAGATAGGGGTTTATATGCATAACACCCTAAAGATAGAATATAACGATTTTTTCACGCCATCAAACCGACAGAAGTCGGTATCCAGTGGCGTTAAGTCACTAGATTCCGTGTCAAGCACGGAATGACGGGTAACTTGAGGCTCCAAAATGAAAAACGGGCAACAATTTATGCGCATTGTGTTGTTTTTTGATTTACCAGTTACCACCAAAGTGGCGCGCCGCCATTACACGCGTTTTCATGCATTTTTATTACGCGACGGCTACGACATGTTGCAGTTTTCAGTTTATAGCCGACTGTGCAACGGCATGGATCAATCACAAAAACATTTAGTACGCATAGAGCAAAATTTACCACCAGAAGGCAGTATTCGTACACTTTGTTTGACCGATAAACAGTTTGGGCGTATGCAACACTGGATAGGAGCCCCTACCCAACACGAAAAAAAAGTGACTTCTCAGCAGCTTATTCTGCTATAAATGGGTGAAATTCACAAAGAAAAACCCGTTGATTTTTTTAAAATTCAACGGGTTATCCATTACGCATTATAACCCTTCGGAATGGGGCTGGGGGCTATAACTTACAACTCCTTTGTTAGTTTTTTGCATTCATTAT
>JABFSF010000020.1 GCA_013140755.1 Methylotenera sp.
TCCTAGCCTAGGCCAAGATGCAACTGGTGTGGGCTGGGTATATGAATATGCGCTAGTAGATAAAACTGGTAAACATGATCTAGGTGAGCTACGTGCGCTGCAAGACTGGTTCTTAAAGTTTGAGCTTAAAACCATTCCAGGTGTTGCTGAAGTGGCTACTTTGGGCGGTATGGTGCGCCAATATCAGGTGCAGGTTGATCCTGATAAATTACGTAATTACGGCATTCCCTTATCAAAGGTAGTTTCAGCGATTCAATCCGCCAATCAGGAAACTGGAGGTGCTGTAGTTGAAACTGCGGAAGCTGAGTATATGGTGCGTGCGCATGGCTATTTGGAGTCATTGGACGATTTTCGCAATATCCCTTTAATGGTCAGCGTTAGTGGCACACCAATACTTTTATCTGATGTTGCACGTATACAAATTGGCCCTGAACTCAGACGTGGTGTTGCTGAGTTAAACGGCGAAGGCGAAGTGGCAGGTGGTGTGATTGTGATGCGCGCAGGTCAAAATGCGTTGGAAGCGATTGATGCCGTCAAAGCCAAGCTAGCTATACTCAAAAAGAGCTTGCCGGAAGGTGTAGAAGTTGTGACGACCTACGATAGGTCAAAATTAATCAAGCGTGCAGTCGATAACTTAACGCACAAACTCATTGAAGAGTTCATCGTTGTAGCATTGGTATGCGCTATTTTCTTATGGCACTTTAGATCTGCTTTAGTCGCTATTGTCGCCTTGCCAGTGGGCGTATTAGTCAGTTTCATCGTCATGTATTATCAAGGGGTCAATGCCAATATTATGTCGCTAGGCGGCATTGCGATTGCCATCGGCGCGATGGTGGATGCAGCGATTGTGATGATAGAAAATGCCCATCGACAGTTGGAAAGTTATAGAAATGCGCATGGAGAACCCAATAATACTCAGCGCATTAAAGTGGTTATTGATGCCGCAAGCGAGGTTGGACCAGCGCTATTCTTCTCATTGCTGATTATCACGTTGTCGTTTATCCCTGTATTCACGCTAGAAGCGCAAGAAGGCAAGTTATTTGCACCATTGGCTTTTACTAAGACCTATGCAATGGCTGCAGCCGCAGGTTTATCCGTAACGTTAATTCCTGTGTTAATGACGATATTCATTCGCGGTCACATTCGCCCAGAGCATGACAATCCTATTAATAGATGGTTGATTGCCATTTATAAACCACTACTCAGTAAAGTACTGCATTACCCGAAGGTCACATTAGGTGTTGCTTTGATTGTGGTATTGGTAACGCTCTATCCGCTTGGTAAGTTGGGTAGTGAATTTATGCCGCCGTTGGACGAAGGTGATTTACTATATATGCCAACAGCCTTACCTGGCCTATCGGTTTCTAAAGCTTCAGAAATACTGCAACTGAGCGATAGGCTTATTAAAACAGTACCTGAAGTGAAATCAGTGTTTGGTAAGACCGGTCGAGCTGAAACTGCCACTGATCCAGCACCACTGGAGATGCTAGAAACTACCATTCAATTCAAATCACGTGATGAATGGCGCGCTGGCATGACACCTGAAAAACTGGTGAAGGAGCTTGATGCACGACTGAAAATTCCAGGCATGGCGAATGTTTGGGTACAACCAATACGCAACCGTATTGATATGCTATCTACTGGCATCAAAAGCCCTGTCGGTATCAAAATTGGTGGTGCTGATTTAGCCACGCTGGAAAAACTGGGCGAAGAAGTCGAACGGTTAATGAAGAAAGTACCTGGCGCTAGTTCTGTCATTGCCGAACGTGTGACTGGTGGGCGATATATCGATGTCAAAATTGATAGGCTCAAAATCGCACGTTATGGCCTAAATATTGACGATGTGCAAATGCTAGTCTCTACTGCAATCGGTGGTGACAATATTGGTGAGAAAATTGATGGTTTGGCACGATTCCCAATCAATGTGAGATTTCCTAGAGAGCTACGTGACTCTGTAGAAAAGCTTAAATCTTTGCCTATCATCACAGAAAAAGGCGCGACGGTTCCTCTTGGTGAAGTTGCAGAAGTCAAAGTGACCGATGGTCCACCCATGATCAAAAGTGAAAATGCACGTCCAAATGTTTGGGTGTATGTGGATATTCAAGATCGTGATTTAGGCGGTTTTGTGAAAGATGCAAAAGTGATGCTGGATAAGGAGTTGCAGTTACCAGCAGGCTACTCACTTACTTGGTCTGGTCAGTTTGAATATTTTGAGCGCGCCTCTAAGCGATTAAGTTATGTGGTGCCGATGACCTTGGGCATTATTTTTATCCTGTTATTCCTTGCCTTTAAGCGCATTACACCCGCGATTTTGATACTAGGCAGCTTGCCCTTTGCTTTGGTCGGTGCAGTATGGTTTTTATACTTCTTAGGTTATCATTTTTCTATTGCGAGTGGGGTGGGAATGATCGCATTATCAGGGTTGGCTGCTGAGTTTGGCATCATCATGCTGGTGTATTTGGATGATGCTGTTGAACGTTATCGGGTGGCTGGTAAGCTCAATAATAAAGAAGATTTATATGCGGCATTAATTGAAGGGGCTGCTTTACGGGTTCGTCCAAAGGCTATGACAGTCGCAGTGATACTGGCAGGTTTAATCCCTATTTTAATCGGTACTGGTACAGGTTCAGAAGCGATGAGCCGTATTGCCGCGCCTATGGTTGGTGGCATGCTGACGGCACCGTTGTTATCGCTGTTTGTGCTGCCTGCGGCGTATATGTTGTTAAGAAGAAGTTATGTGAAGACATAATTTTTATAGAGGAAGTTGAAAGTTCTCATTTATTTTGAATGTCCTTTGAACTTCCATTAACGGGAAGGTTGATACCGATTTCAGTGGCAGAGTAATTGTATGAGAAGTGTGATCACAATTACTAAGTAAACATACTGACAAGGTTAATTATTAACATTTACATATTAAAAATTCATTTAAACGTAAGGTTCGCCTATTTCCATCTTAAATTATTGAACTTAGTAAGCTAGCAAACATCATAAGATTTATGAGATAATGAGAATGAATATCATTTATATATTTACTTTAAGCTATTAAATACTACGCAAAGGTTTAGTTATGTTTGAAACGCTGATGATTTCTTTTAGAGAAGGGCTTGAAGCCTTTCTGATAGTGGCAATAGTGCTCGCCTATTTGGCTAAAACTGGTGGTGAAAAACTAATACCATCTGTTCATCGTGCCTGCATTGTAGCCATTTTGGCATGTACAGGCTTGGGATTTGTCTTTGCTAAAATAGGCGCTTTAACGCCGTTTTGGGAAGGTACATTAGCCTTAACTGCCGCAGTACTTGTCATTAGCTGTACGGTTCATATGCTAAAAATGGGTAAGCTTATGAAATCTGAGATTACTGGCGCGATTGACCGTGCAGTACAGAACCCAAGTGGTGGTGCAAAGCTCGCTATTTTCATGTTCGTGTTGCTGATGATAGGTCGCGAAGGATTAGAAGCGGCGACCATGATTGCCTCATTGGCGCAAAGCAATGATAGTCTACATCTTGCTTTGGGTGGTGTAATGGGTATAGGGATTGCTGGATTAGTGGCTGCAGCTTGGAGTAAGTATGGGCATCGTATTAATTTGGGTCTATTTTTTCAGGTAACAGCGGCATTCATGGTGATATTTTCTATTCAATTAGTTATATATGCATTTCACGAATATACCGAATCTGTTGAAATTGCAAATTTAGGTCTCTTTGATAATGCTTATTGGCACGCTGCAACTGAAGCCTATGGTCCACAGGGGCAAATAGGCGCATGGATTTCTTATAGCCTTGTATTAGTGCCTGTGGCGTTTCTTGGTTACAGTTTTATTAGAAGTCCGCAGTCAGTAAAAATGCGGACTTCTAATAATTAATTTTCGGCGATTTAATATCTTCATTATTGTAATTTACTAAAATGAGATATTATTTAATGATGCATCTGATTAAAAACAGACTTCTTAGTTTATTTGTTGCCTTTTCGGTGGCGTTTGCTTCGTTATGGGCCATGAGCCCAGACGCTATCGCTGATGCTATTCAAGAAGAAGCTATGGTCTACTTTAATCAACATGACCAACAGCAAGTAGCTCAAATTCAGCATGATCAAGATCATGCTGCACAAAATCAAACATGCAACCATGGATGTCACATGGCATTTCATTTACTAGGTTTTGCTGCAACCACTACAACGAATGTTTTTGCATTTAACGAATCGCCAACTGTATTCTCCTACGCAAATCTTCTTTTAGATAATCCACACCTACAAGGACCTTACCGTCCACCGCTCACACTCTCTCTAGTTTAGTTTTTAGACTTTTCCTATCTGGTTTTTTGCTGGGTAGGAAAATGTACAAACGAATGAGAGAGGGTTTATCGTGTTATACACATCACATTTGGTTAAGCATAGCCGCAGTCCGTGGCTACTTCTTAGCTTTGCATTTTTTGGCTTCATTATTACATCAACCTATAGCTATGCAGAGTCATTGACGATTGAGTCAGCTTTAGCATTAGCACAACGCAACAATCCTGATATTCAAAGAGCCGCAGCAGGCCTTACTGCGGTTAATGGTGAGCTAGCAGATGCTAACACACCATTATTCAATAACCCCACCCTGAATGTAGAGGGTGGTCGTCGCAAACTCTACGATACTAGTAACTCCGATTCAAGACGGAGTGAATGGAATACTGGCATTGCACAAACATTTGAATTAGGTGGTCAGCAAGGCTTTAGACGCCAAACTGCCAATGCAAAACTCACAGCACTCCAGCAAGAAGTTGATGAAGTGCGCCATCGCGTGAATGCCGAGGTTGAAGAACGCTTTGTGCAAGTGTTAGCATTGCAAAAGCGTATTGAAACTGAGCAACGTACATTGCAACTAACTGAGCGCAATACAGGCTTGGTCAGTAAACGTGTTGAGGCTGGTGAAGATAGCAAACTTGAGGGTAATTTAGCAGTTGTTGATACTGAGCGTGCCAGAAACCAGATTAGTGTGCTGCAAGAGCAACTGACAAAAGCACGCGCCCAGCTATCTTCGATGCTGCAATTACCAGAGCAACAATTACCAGAAGTTCAAGGAGAGCTGCAACCTCCAACTAAGCCCTATACTTTGGACGACTTGTTAGCTTCAGTCGCTAATCGACCGGCCATAAAAGCTCTATCATCACGTGAGCAATCCGCACATAGTAATTTAGATTTTGAACGTGCCTCACAGGTGCCAGACCTGACAATTAGCTTGAATTATGGTCGTGATGCGGTGGTTGGTGGGCAAGATAGCGTCACCACGCTGGGTTTATCTTTACCATTACCCTTATTCCGTAAAAATGCCACTGGTATTGGTCGTGCAACGAGTGAGCTTAATCAAGTTGAAATTGATAAAAACACTGTATCGCGCGATGCTAGATCTACAGTCATTGCCTCTTGGCAGCGTTGCTTAAGTTTACAAGACCGTGTTCAAAGGCTGACCACAGCCGTTTATCCCAAGTTAGCGGAAAACCTCAAACTTTCTCAGATTGCGTTTAAGAGTGGTGAAATAGCTTTACCAGAGTTACTCATTGTCCAGCGTCAAGTTATCGATGCACAACGCGATCTGATTGAGGCGCAACTTGATTTACGCCTCACACAAATTGAACTTGAATATGCAGCAGGTTGGCCACCAGCAGCAACGCTTGCCAACCCACAATAAGGATAATGCCATGCAACTATCAAATCGTTACAAAATACAATTACTGACTCTAACAGTCAGTTTTCTATTGATGAGCTGTGGTGTTTCTAAATCACCAGAGGCCACACAAAAAGATGCCACTGAACAACCAGATCGTATATCGTCTGATGCCAAATCAACATCTGAAAAAAGCTCATCAGAGAACAGAAAAGGCGAAATTCAATTATCTGCCGAAGAAATACAGCAATCTGGCGTAAAGGTTACTGCCATCCATCCCGAAAAAGTATCTGACCAGTTAACACTTAGTGCCAACATCACGGCCAATCAAGATCGAATTGCCTTCGTCGCCCCACGTGTAGAAGGCAAATTGATTAAGGTCACTGCGAATCTGGGTGATCAAGTCAAGGCTGGACAATCGCTTGCTGTGGTAGATAGCATTCAGATGGGGGAAGCCCGTGCGGAATATCGTCATGCCCAAAGCGAACTTAAACTCGCTGAGGCTAATTTCCAACGGATTGATAAATTATACAAAGAAGACGTAGTGCCACAGCGTCAGTGGCTAGAGTCCAAAAATGCATTTGAACGTGCGCAAACCTCTGCAAAAGAAGGCGCAGATCATTTGCATATTTTAGTCGGCTCATCTGATACTGGTATTTCTACATTTGTTATTACAGCGCCATTCTCTGGTGTTGTGATTGAAAAAGATGCAGTGATGGGCGAGTTGGCCAAGCCAGAAGGCAAGCTTTTTACTATTGCTGATTTAAGCACTGTCTGGATTGAAGCAGACGTTTCAGAAAAAGACTTGGGCAAACTGGCGATTGGATCAGCTGCCACCGTTACGGTCTCTTCGTTTCCAGATGAGTCGTTCAAAGGTAAAGTAAGTTATGTTTCCAGCATCTTTGATAAAGAGACACGTACGATCAAAGCGCGAATTGAATTGCCCAATCCCGACAGAAAACTCCGCATCGATATGTTTGCGCGTGCTGTGATTGATTTAACCAGTGCACGTGAGGCGATAATATTGCCGCAAGAGGCTGTATTGTTAGTGCAAGGTCAATCAACTGTGTATGTACAAACCGAGAATGGTTTTGAAGCTCGTGCTGTTGAAGTTGGAGAGCAACTTAACAAAGGCGTTGTCATTACTTCGGGACTGAATGCAGGTGAGCAGGTTGTCACTGGTGGTGCGTATGCACTTAAGTCACGTCAATTGAAGTCGCAAATTGGCGATGCGGACTAAGGGAATAACATCATGCTAAATTCAATCATAGACGCTTCATTGCGTTACAAATTACTCGTCATTATTTTATTTGTTGTCGTCGCTGGTTTAGGCATTCGAGCTTGGCATAAAGTGCCTGTCGATGCCTTCCCTGACGTCACACCAGTACAAGTCAATATTTATACTGAGTCACCTGGACTAGCCTCGGAAGATGTTGAGCAGTTACTTTCATTCCCTATTGAGTCGGCACTTGCTGGCTTACCTAAAGTGCAGGAAATTCGGTCGGTCAGCTTATTTGGCTTGTCTTATGTCGCGGTGTATTTTGAAGATGACATGGACATCTACTTTGCCAGACGTCTTGTAGCAGAGCGATTACAGGAGGTCGCAGGCCGTTTGCCAGCAGGCTATGGTGTGCCTGAAATGGGCCCTAATACTTCTGGCTTGGGTCAGGTATTTTGGTACACAGTGGAACGTGCTGAGGAGAAGCTAGAAGCCGTAAAAACGAAAGCCGATACACTTAAATCTGCACCATCTGATATGGAGTTGCGTACCTTACAAGACTGGTCAATCCGTCTGATTCTGCGTACGGCGCCAGGCGTAGATGATGTGATGTCATGGGGTGGTCAAGAGCGTCAATATCAAATCGTACTAGACCCACAAGCCTTTGCTAAATATGGCCTCACTTTCAAAGAAGTGCTAGAGACGGTGGGTGTGAATAATCGCCAAGTTGGTGGTCAGTATGTCGATATTGGCCAAGAACAGTTTCTAGTGCGTGGTTTAGGTTTGGTCAAAAATGAAACTGAGCTCGGTCAAATTGTGGTTAAAACCGTCAATGGCACTCCCGTTTATTTACGTGATATCGCTAAGATTCAGCAAGGTGGCGCATTACGTACTGGTGCAGTTACACGTGATGGTAAAGAAGTTGTACTCGGCATGGCACTATCCCGTGTTGGTGAGAATGCTAAGAGTGTGGTGGATGCAGTCAAAGCAAAACTCACTACTGCCAAACAAGCGTTACCAGAAGGTGCAACCATCAGAACGGTGTATGAACGTACTGACTTGGTCAATAAGGCGATAGATACAGCTATCCGTGCTTTGATAGAAGGTTCAATATTGGTTGCCATCATTTTGTTCTTATTCTTAGGTGAAGTGCGTTCAGCATTAGTGGTGGTCGCGGCTTTACCATTGGCGATGTTAGCTGCTTTCATTTGTATGGATCAGGCTGGACTCTCGGCTAACTTGATGTCGCTTGCGGGTCTTGCGATCGGCATCGGTATGATGGTGGACGGCGCTGTGGTGATGGTTGAAAACTCTTTCCGTATCATGGCAGAGCGGCTTGAGCATGGTGGCAAAGTTAACCGAACTGAAGCTGTCTTAACAGCAGCAAAAGAAGTGGCTAACCCAATGGCATTCGCTATTCTCATTATTATCGTCGTGTTCTTACCACTCTTCAGCTTACAAGGACTGGAAGGCAAGATGTTTAAGCCGATGGCTTTTAGTATCAGCTTTGCGATGGCTGGTTCGTTGATACTTGCATTAACGCTAATACCCGTGCTTGCTGCATTATTCCTGAAGCCAAAAGCAGAACGGGATACGCTGTTAATGCGCGTCATCAAACGTCGTTACCTACCACTTTTGGATTGGGTGCTGTCACATAAAAAAGCTGTCGGCATTATTTCCGGAGTGTTGCTGGTAGCTAGTCTTGCCTTGTTCCCATTTCTGGGTAAAGAGTTTATGCCACAACTGCAAGAAGGCTCGATCATGTGGCGCGTGACTTCTATTCCGTCTACTTCGCTGGATGAGTCAATCGCCATTTCCAAACGCATTGAAAAATCACTCAAAGAGTTCCCTGAAGTGAATACCGCTATCGCCATGATCGGTCGCGCTGAAAAAGGTGAAACAGCCGATGTCAATTACATGGAAATCTACACCGAGCTCAAGCCAAAGGAGGCATGGACGAATGGTCGGTCGATTGAACAGTTGGCTGATGGTATGCGAGAGAAATTAGAAAAAGTCGCCCCCAACTCAGTCATTGCCTTTACGCAGCCGATTCAAATGCGCGTAGAAGAATTGATTTCTGGTGTTCGTGCAACGCTGGCTTTGAAAGTTTATGGTGGCGATCTTGCTACTTTAGATAGGCTATCTGGGCAATTAAAAGAAGTGGTTGATAAAGTGCCAGGCGCTACCGATGTGTCACTAGAGGCCAATATCGGTAAACCGCAAATTCGTATTACTGTTGATCGTGAAAAACTTGCGCGTTATGGCATGAACGCAGATGATGTACTACAAGTGGTGCGCTCAGGTATCGGCCAAGAACCTATCTCTACATTGATTGACGGTGTCCGTCGTTACGATATTGCGTTCAAGCTGGAAGATAGCGCAAAAGCGAGCCCCGCTGCGATTGGCGCCATTCCACTACGCACACCTACAGGCGGCATGATTCCGCTAGCAGAAGTCGCAAAAGTGGATGTGGCAGAAGGCTATTCATTTATTCGTCGTGAACAGTTACAGCGGTATGCAGTCATTCAATTGGATGTGAAAGGTCGTGATGTGGACGGCTTTGTAAAAGAAGCCGAAGCCAATATACGAAGCCAAGTCAAACTACCAACTGGTTACTGGATTGAATGGGGTGGTGCTTTCGAGAATCAGCAACGTGCACTCACAAGACTTTCCATCATCGTGCCGCTGACGATTTTCTTTATCTTTATACTGCTTTATACCGCATTCAATTCGTTCAAGTATGCAGCGATGATTTTGGCGAATGTACCTTTTGCAGCGGTGGGTGGCATCTTGGCACTCTTCGTCACTGGGCAATATCTATCAGTACCATCAGCCATTGGTTTTATTGCCGTGTTCGGTGTGGCGATGTTGAATGGTATCGTTTTAGTAAGCTTCTTTAATGAGTTACAGGATAAAGGTTTATCGGTTGCAGAGGCAGTTAAACAAGGTGCGATGTTGCGGCTAAGACCAGTACTGATGACTGCCAGCGTCGCCATTTTAGGATTGGTGCCGATGTTGCTATCAAGCGGAGTCGGTGCTGAAACACAACGGCCACTTGCGACAGTGGTGGTAGGTGGTTTAATCACCTCAACCTTGCTTACTTTGCTGTTGCTGCCGGTTGTGTATGAGTGGG